>JANWZC010000141.1:310-6795 GCA_025054975.1 Raineya sp. | reverse complement strand
TAAAAGTTTTTTACACAAACATATCCCAAAATCGGAAAAAGTAATTATGTAAGCACTCAAAAGTCCTGTTCGGTGATAAGGCAAATGTACAAATTCTGCCAAAGTTTCATCATTTATCTCAGGCTTTTGAAGGAAAAATTTTTGTAAGTTTTCATCTCTTGCCAACCAGTCGTAAAGAGTAGGAATTTTGCCGTCTAAATCTTCTCTGCAATGTTCTACCGCAATATCTCGGACTAAAATCGTTTTACCTTCGGAATTGACAACATAATTGCCAAACAACTCTACTGCCCACTCCACGCCCAATAAGTGATGCAAAAGCAATCGGTGCTTGACGTGATACAAAAAATATTTGGAACTATCCAAAAAACTATGAATAGCTTCATAATCTTGTGGCTTTCCGCCGAATTTGCGTTGCGAAAGCAAACTATGTTCCCAAATGTTCATAGTAGTTGCTTGTTTATAGCTCTTTTGACCTCACCCCCTTGCCCCCTCTCCAAAGGGGGGCTACCTAATTCTCTAATTTACAATTCAATTTTCTCAATCATTTTCAGAGCATTTTCGCCGTTTTCAATGGCTTCCAGCACCTCAAAAACTTTATCCGACCAGCCTGCTATCAAGAATACATCTTTCTGTGGTATGCTTATAGGCATTTGTCCGTAACCTGCAAGGTCAAAAATGTATAACTTGGCAGTAGGTACAAGTTTTTTGTACTTATTCCACAAATCAGAAAAATGCTCTTTATTGCCTGCAATACTATCCCACATTTGGCAATCAGTAAAAATGAAAACCTTATCTAACTCCAATTTTTTCTTAATCAAATCTTGTATTACCAAATAGCCATTAGTAGAAAAACCTACCTCACCAATCCGATTGGCAATTTGAACAGAATTTGCTAAAATATTGCCCTGCGGTAGATTGATGATTTTCCAAGTACTTCCAAAAATACCTGCAAGCACTTTGGAGCAAATATTACGCAAAATCATAGCCAAAACTACCCCTATCTGAAAGTATTGCACTTTGCTTTTGGGTGAAACATGAGTTTGCATAGAACCTGAAAAATCACAAGCTATCAAGGCTTTGGTGTTTTTGTCAAAACCTTTGATGTTTTTGGCACTCACTTGAGCGGCATTTTCCAAAGCCTCCAATAACTTAGAAGTATGTACCGAAGCTACCCTTTGCAATTCCAAATAAGCCGAGAAAAACCGAAAAGGCAGTTGTTGAGAGTTTTCCACGGCTTTTGGATTAGCCAAGTAACGAGCAACTTTTTCAATATGGCTTTCGCTCACACCTGCGTCTAAAAAGTTTCGCAAGTTGCGAAGGGTAGCCATATAACCCATTTTTTCACTCTCAATGAGTTCTTCCCATTTGGCTTTGAAAGCCTCTTGTTTAGCTTTTTTGCTTTCAAATTTATTTTGCCCAAGCTCTGAAAGTTCTACTTCCCAAGTGTAAGGCGTAGCCAACTCACCATTGATAATTTTATTGAAAATAGCCTGTTGGGATTCATCTTTGGCTTTGGGGTGAGCCAAAAACAAGGCATCTCGCAACTTGATTTCAGTATCTCGGTTGTATTTGGCAAATTGATATTCATCAAACTTATTGAAAGCCAAAGCAATACCTTTTTGTACTTGTTTAGAGAGTTTATTGAGTTTTTTGGTACCAGTCCGTTGATTAGCTATTTGGTAATAGGCTAAAAGTTCAGTGATTTCATCGGCTCGCTCAATGATTTGAGCAATCATTCGGCTTACCAAATTATCTCCTGAATGAATTTTAGCAAGTTCTACAGCAAGCACAAGAGGCACAGACCGCAAGTACATTTGCTTGCGAGTGTAAATAGCTAATTTGGCAACAAATTCAGGGTTATTTTGGGCAATGAGGTTGCGAATCCGCTCAATTTTTGAGTCTGCTTTCTCGTAAAATTGGTCGGATAGCGAAGCCGTAACTACCGCAGTGTAAAGTTCCAAAGCGGGTGAAAGCGTATAGGCTTTTTCGCCTTCGTAGTTCAAAATGGTGTTTTTACCTTTGGTGGTGGTATTGAATTTCATAGTTATAGAGGTTTTAGGTTTCAAATACCTGATATTTATAGGCTTTGCATTTGATAAATTTCAAATTTTACTCTCGTTATTCAAATAAGTATCCATAATTTCCACTTTTTGATAGGAAAATATCCCTCTGATAGCAGATTATGCAAACTATCAGGAATTGTTTTACTTGTCAAGCGTTCAATATGTTCAATGGTGCAATCAATCGGTAACATTCTTGGGTAAAAATCTTTGAAACACTCTTCACAATCTACCCCCAAACTTTTTTTCAATCTTTTCTGATATCGTATCAATTCACTCGTTGTAATTGAAATTTTATCTATGGTGTTCCTGCAAAATTTCTCAAAAAAAGGTAAAATACTGGGCTTAATAGGTAATTCAGTTGCATAAAAGTATTTGGTTGTACTTAATCCCACTTGATAGAAAAACTTTTCAAACTTATAGTTTCTTTTGGGCTTAATACCTTTAAGTTCCTCAAAGTTTTCTTGGCAAGTAATTTCAACACCTAATATGAGCATAGGCAATCTTTCCGAAGGTAAATACTTGAAATACTTTTGCCAACTTTCTTGGATAGCTGATTTTTTAGCTTCTTTTTCAGTAGTCTCTTCAACTTTTTTCACCTTTCCGTTTCTGAAAATAGCTATCAATTTTCTATTTCTCTCTTGATAATCCTGACAGGTCAGTTCAATCCAACCTTCGTACAAAACTTTATACACAAAACTTTCAAAACCTTCTAATAAGGCTGGTTTCAAATTTTTTGTGTTGTTCTCGTCAGTAATGTCAAAAGTTTCGTCCTCGTAGTCATCAGATTTGATTTCAAACAATCTACCTTTTTCATCAATGTAGTAATCTTGATAACTTCCTTCCAAATTTTTGGCTTGCCACTTGATAGAAGGATATTTTTGAAGGTCTGTGGGGAGCCATTTCGGGTGTATTCTGACATAATCGTACATTGACGCAATAAATTCATTTTGTACAATTTGAAAAAGTCGCGGAGGTGGGATTCGAACCCACGAGGCTTTCGCAGAGGCTTATGAGACCTCCCGGCTAACCACTACCGACACCCCGCAAGATACAAAAAGCAGGTAACAAGCGGAAAGACCTTGCAGGTTAAGCAAACCTGTTCCCTTTACAAGGAAAAAAGCATATTTGCGAAGTAAGTCTTTCCTACGACACTGCTTGGAGGAGTTTAGAGGATTTGAACCTCTGACCTTCTGCTTGTAAGGCAGACGCTCTGAACCTACTGAGCTAAAACTCCTAAATTTTCAAAGCAGGTAACAGGCGGGAAGACTTCGGTGGGAATTGAACCCACTACCCAGTATTTGTAAGATACTTGTTCTACCGTTGAACTACGAAGTAATTCTTCCCTAACGACACTGCTTTTGGTGCGAAAGGTAGGAGTCGAACCTACATGGCTGGATTTTCAGTCCAGTGCCTTGACCACCTCGGCTACTTTCGCAGAACTTCTGGTTTGAGTTCGCCTGGTAGGACTCGAACCCACGACCTTCTCATTAAAAGTGAGATGCTCTCCCTCTGAGCTACAAGCGAATACTTATAATTTTGCAAAATTTTAACAATATCTTACACCCCTAAAAATTGTACTTTTTTTAGGTAACTTTTTTTGAAAAATACTTCACTAACGCTTTTGAAAACACCTTCTTTTGCTCTGGCAAAGGCTTTCAAAAGTTCAAAACAAAAAGCCCGAAACTTTTTGGAGTGCGTTTCGGGCTTTTGTGTGCTGTATCAAAATTTTTGCCTATTCTGCTTATGTTTGGCTAATTTCGCTACAAGCCTTTACATACGCCCAAAACGCACCACTTGCGACAAAGCCTCTATCGCTTCTTTTAAGGTGGTTTTGCTTGCGGCAATATGTAAATAGATGTAGCATTGAAGGTTGTTTTTAGTTTAATTTCGTTACAAAGATAAAACGAGTTTTTGTACTTTCCAAATATTTTTGAAAAAATTTTCTGAAAAACTTTCAAAAAAATTACTTGTTTTTATGTAAAAACTTGAAAATCAATTAAATAATCTTCCTTTCCAATCAATCTTGAAAGGCAAAATGTAGTAAAAAGGCAAAAGCCAACTTAATATCATTGCATACAGCTCAAAAAGCAGATAATTCAACCAAGCGATTTTTTTGCCGAGAATTACAAGGCATTTGTGCAAAAAAACACTTTGCCAAAGTACTTTTGCCCCCCAAAAAATTAGTATTTCTTGCCAAAAATGGCTTTTAGTAACTGCAAAAAGCACCAAGATTATGTAAAAGCCAACTCTTACGCCTACATACGCCTGTGCGTACCAACGAGCCTGTAAAGCTCCACGCATCCAGCGTTTGCGTTGTTTAAGCAAATCTGAAAATAAAGGAGAGGCTTGGGTTTCGGCTAAAACGCTTGCAGAAAATAAGTTTTTGAAAGTGCCTTTTTGTGTAGTAATAGCTTTAAGCAAAGCAAAATCTTCGGTAAGTGTAGCAGGTAAATTTTCGTAACCACCTGTTTGGTCATAAGCCGAACGCCTAACAGCCATGTTATTACCCATAGCCGTAACAGGTAAACGAAAATCAGAAAAAATTTTGGCAATGGCAAGAGCAAAAGTCCAATCTAATGCCTGTAAAGTAGCCCAAAGACTTTTACCACATATCCACGTGAAACCTGTGATTACATCTCGGTTTTTGCCCAAAGCAAGCATATTTTGCACCCAGTCGTTTGGAACGCAGGTATCGGCATCGGTGAAAAATAACCACTCTCCACGTGCCTTGCGAGCTAATTGAGCAAGAACATTTGCTTTACCTATGGCATTGCCACAAGTTTTCTCAATATGAAAGAGTTTGAAATAGGGCTTTTGAGCAATAAACTCTTCAATCAAAGCAGCTGTATTATCAGTAGATTGGTCATTTCCGAGCAAGATTTCTAATTTTTCTTTGGGATAAGTCAAGTTTTCAAGGGCTTGCAGACAAGCCATAATACTGTTTTCTTCATTCCGAACAGCTACCAAAATAGAAACCAAAGGTCTTTCAGCAAGAAACACTTTGGTTTTATCTCTTTGAAGCAAAATCCACGCGAGTGTATCTAAAAGAATTAACACTACACTTACGCTTGCCAAAATATAAAGTAGCAGCACAATTTTGTATTAGGTTTTAGCTCTCCTGCTTATAGACTTCCATAGAATCGGCAAAGTGGGCTACTTTGGCAACTACGGAAAGATAATCGTTGTATAAATCCACTATTTCCAACAAATCTGTAGGGGCTTGGGCAGGATTTTGATAAATTTCGTAAACCTTTTTGAGTTTAGCATTCTGAATATGAAAAGTTTTGAAAATCTCTTTGAGCAGTTCATTAGTAGAATTAGCAAAATACCCTGAACGAATATAAAAAAGTGTATCAGCTTGCATCATAAATTCAGGGAAATCCTGCAAAAGTTTTTCTACTAAAATTTGTGGATGTTTAAGGTTCAGCACAAAAAAGCTACGCAAATGAAATAAACGCTTTTTCAACTCCAACTCACAAGCCAAACGTAAATCCTCCATTGAAATTTGCACATTCTTGAAAACATCCTCTCCCCAGATTAACGTATTTTTAACCTTCATGTCGGTAAATTCAATCGGGAAAACATCAGCAGAAGTCTTCACCTCCTCTTTGGTAATGATAGTAGGTTCTAGATTGAAGGCTTTTTTAGCCTTTGAAACAGCTTGCGAGATGTTTTCAATATTTTCTACTTTGGCATTTTTGAGTACAATCAATAAATTGATTTGTGCATTGAGATTGCTAAAAACTTTGTGTGTAACTGAACCATACAAATACATTGCCAAAAGATTATCGCGGGCAATTACTTCAATTTGTTGGGCAAAATCTTGCAATTTTTCTTGCAAATCTTTAGGCAAAGTGAGCGTAGTAGCAGAATCTTTACGTGCCATAGTGCGTGTTTTGGGGTAAAAATAAAAATTCGCTTCAAAATAGCAAAATTTCGCTAAAAAAATATTTGCTTTAAGAAACAATTTTGCATAATTTTTTGTAAATTTGGAAAGACAAATCATTTTGAAAACTTATGGTTTCATACAGAAAATTCTGGATTGCAATCATTATTTCAAGCGTATTAAGTAGCTTACTGGTAGTGGCAGGATTGCATTGGTTTTTTTCGGGGAGAAGTTTTTCCTCCATTACAAAAATAGCTTATCGCTACAAAGATACTTCATTAGCCATTCCTGATGGAATGAACTTCATTTACTCTGCTGAAATGGCTATTCCTGCGGTTGTACATATTCGAACAGCCTTCACCAAACGTCAAGCCTCACGTTTTCACGAAAATGATGCCATAGATGAGATGTTTCGGCAATTTCACGGCAGGGGCTGGTCGCCACGTTCTTCTTCGGGTTCGGGAGTGATTATCTCAGAAGATGGCTATATCGTAACCAATAACCATGTCATTGAAAACAACGATTTGATTGAAGTT
>JANWZC010000141.1:0-300 GCA_025054975.1 Raineya sp. | reverse complement strand
TACCTTGCACGACAAGCGAAGCTATGAAGCAAAAGTCATAGGTACAGACCCTTCCACAGATTTGGCATTGCTCAAAATTGAAGAAGAAAATTTGCCTGCCTTACCTTTTGCCAATTCTGATAAGGTACGCGTAGGTGAATGGGTACTTGCAGTGGGCAATCCGTTTGAACTCAATTCTACCGTAACAGCAGGCATTATTAGTGCAAAGGCTCGTAATATCAATCTTATTCAAGACAAAGACAACTTACAAGTAGAAAGTTTTTTGCAAACCGATGCTTCGGTTAATCCGGGCAATAGTGG
>JANWZC010000140.1 GCA_025054975.1 Raineya sp. | reverse complement strand
ATTCAGAAATTACCGATAAGCGAATGAATTATTTTGCCTTTTACCATATACGCGATATTGCAGGAGTAAATCCTAATGACCCTGACTCTCGGTTCAATGCTTGGGTTTTTGGGTGGAATAGCAATAATCCTGCTGTTATAGAAAGCAATGCTCGGGGACCTTTGAAAGCCCTTTTGGGAGCTATTTTACAAAGTCCTGAATATCAGCTTTTTTAAGAATACACAAATTTTTACACACAAACCAAAAATATAGCTTATGAAACGCCGTGAATTTATACGCAATGCTTCGCTTGTTACTGCGGGTACGTTTTTTTTAGAAGGAACTTTCTTCAAGCAGTTGTACGGCTTTCCGCAGATACAGGCTCTTGCCAAAGCCAGTAAGAATGACAGAATACTTATTATTTTGCAACTTCACGGCGGAAATGACGGCTTAAACCAAACTATTCCTATCAATCAGTATGCCGAGTATTACAATTTACGTCCTAATATTGCCATTTCCGATACAGGCTCACGCAGATACATTAAATTAGACAACCTACTTCCCGATGACCAGCAACTTGGTTTGCACCCCGATATGCTTTCTTTGAAGCAGCTTTATGATATGGGTAAGGTGAATATTGTGCAGAATGTAGGTTACGAAAATATGAATGGCTCACACTTCAAAGGACGTGATATTTGGTTTGGTGGCGTTGGAGCAAATGATAGAATTACATCAGGCTGGATAGGTAGATATTTAGAACTTGAATTTGAAGGAGCAGGTGGCGTAAATCCTAAATTCCCTGACGATTTCCCTAATAACGATATGCTTGACCCTTTGGGCTTGGAGTTCAGTGGAGGAGATGTTTCTTTGGGTTTTCATACCGAAGATACTATTCCTACGGCAATTTCTATTCCGAGTCCTAGTACTTTTTTTGGTTTGGTTAGCACTTTGCCTGGCTACGATGAAGAAATTTTGAAGCAAATTGATGATAGAGGCTTCCCACCTACTTCGCTCAACGGCTCACTTTACGCCAACGAACTGAATTGGATTTTAGGCATTGAAGATAGCACTTACGATTATGCCAAACGCTTGAAGGAATGTTATGACAGGGGAGGCAATACCCAAGTCAATTACCCTGAACGTTATCCACTTGCCGCTCCAAATGGTTTCTTGAACAATCCTTTGGCTACTCCTTTCAAAATCATTGCTCGCCTTATTTCGGGAGGCTGCATGACCAAAGTCTATTTGGTACGCATTGGAGGCTTTGATACTCATATCAATCAAGTAGAACGTTATGACAATTCGCTTGGGGCTCACGCTGCACTCACTTATCACGTTTTTGCTACTATGAAGGCATTTCAGGAGGATTTACGTTTGCGTGGTATTGAAGGTAGGGTAGTTACGGTTACTATGTCTGAATTTGGTAGAAGGGCAAAATCCAATGCTAGCTATGGTAGCGACCATGGCACCGTAGCTCCTATGTTTGTGTTTGGCAATAAAATCAATCCAGGTGTAATTGGCAAAAATACCGATTTGCGTAAAGCCCAAATTAGTGGCAATTTATCCGATGCCGTAGGAGATTTTATAGATTATAGAACCGTTTTCAGCACTATTTTACAAGATTGGTTTGATGTAGAACCTTCTAAAATTCCTATTATTTTCCCTAATTTCAATCCTTCGCTTACCATACCACTTTTCAACAAAAGTCTGACGCCATTAGATAATTTTCTCAACGAACGTTATCGTTTAGAAGATGTGTATCCCAATCCTGTAAAAACAGAAGCAACTTTTGGCTTTTATATCAATACTGCCTCTCACGTTAGAATAAAATTGCAAGACCTTAAAGGCAATTTAATTGCAATCCTGATGAATGATTTTAAGCCCGAAGGCAAACATACTTTTAGTGTCAATTTGAGCTTTTTGCGTGCAGGTACATACGTTTATACGCTGGAAACAAACCAAATCCGAACTTCAAAAAAATTGGTGAAAGTTTGATACAGCTGTTCAAACTTTTTCTGAATAGATTTGTTTATGGAGTAAATATTTGGCAAAGCAAATTTTGGTAATGTTTTTGCTATAATTTACTTGTTTTTTTGCCAAAGATTTCTTATCTTTCGTAAAATTTCAACTTATGTTGGGCGTGTTTATTTATCTGATATTTTTCTCCATTATTTTTGCCGTAATGACGGTGATAATGCTTCGCAATCTCCGCAGAAACCCCTTTCCACCTGACTCCGATGATGACGGCGGCATAGGAGGTAATAATGATTTTCCTATCATTGACCTGCCACCCGGAGGGAAGACTGAAGATTTGCTTGTAGATAGGTGGCACGGGGATAAAATCAAAACGAAAACTCTGGTTTAAAATAAAAGTTGTCCGCTTACTTTGACTTTGTGAGACTTTGCTTCAAGCAAAGTCTCTATTTTTTTTGCAAAATTTTGACAAAAATTTAATTTTTTTGTGCTTATTTTTTAGCTTTCGCCCAATTTTAATGGAAAAGTCGGTGACAATTTTACAGATATTCATATTATTATACCTGCTGATTACAATTTTAATAGGCTATTGGGCTTCAAGAAAGGTGAAAAATGCCCAAGATTTTGCTTTGGCAGGTAGAAATTTACCTTTGGGTATTTCGGTAGCTTGTTTATTTGCTACTTGGTTTGGCTCAGAAGTGATTATGGGAAGCCCCTCAGAATATGCTGAAAATGGCTTTTTGGGCATCATTGAAGAACCTCTTGGAGCGGTTTTGGCTCTTGTGCTGATAGGCTTATTTTTTACTCGCAAACTCTACCGATTAGGTTTGCTCACTTTTGGTGATTTGTTTGAAAAACGCTATAACTCCCAAATAGCTTTTATTAGCAGTGTTATTATGGTGATTACCTATTTTGGTTGGGTAGCGGCACAAATCAAGGCTTTAGGGGAAGTTTTAGAAAGTGTGATGAACATTCCTATTTTTACAGGTATGATAATAGGAACACTTGTGGTACTAATTTACACATATATCGGTGGAATGTGGGCAGTTTCGGTTACGGATTTTTTGCAGTCGTTTATCATTATTGTGGGTTTAATAGCTATTTGGTGGAACTTATCAGAGCAGATGCCTTTGCAAGAAGTTATTTCACAGAGTCCGCAAAAGTATTTTCAACTTTTGCCTGAAAGGAATTTTGCAGACATTTTGGCATACATTTCTGCTTGGCTTACGTTGGGTTTAGGTTCTATTCCCTCGCAAGATGTACTACAACGCATACTTGCCTCAAAATCAGAAAAAGTAGCTGTACAAGCCTCTTTTCTTTCGGCATGGGTATATTTGCTCATTACAGCTATTCCTTTATTGATTACACTATATGCCCGAATTTTATATCCTGAGCTTTTAGCTGAAAACTCTGAAACTCTTATGCCTGTGCTTGTAAAAAAAATAGGTGGATTGGGGGTACAAATTTTATTTTTGGGGGCATTGCTTTCTGCTATTTTGAGTACGGCAAGTGGGGCAATTTTAGCACCTGCTACCGTGCTTGCTGAAAATATCTTTTTGCCTTTCATCAAAAATAAAACCGATAAAACTTTACTTTGGCTTTTACGTATTTCAGTAGTGATTATTACACTTCTTTCTTTGATTTTGGCAAATTTGGGTGAAAGTATTTTTGAACTTGCCAGTTTTGCGGCTTCATCGGGTTTGGTAACACTTGTAGTGCCAATTTGGGCGGCTTTGTATCTGAAACAACCTTCATGTTTAGGTGCTTTGCTAGCTATGTTTGTAGGAATGGCTGTATGGGTTATTTTGCTTATTTTCCCTTCGGAAACTTTTCCTGCAAATTTGGTGGGTCTGATGGCGAGTATGATAGGAATGTTGCTGGGTACTTGGTTAGAACATTACCAAAATCATCGCTGAAAATTCATTTTTTGGGAATTTTGTTTTATTTTTGCCAAAAATTCAAACGATGAAAACTTTCTTAATGTCAATTTATCTTTTCGGTTGGTTAATTTTGTGGTCTTGTAATTCTGTACAGAAGGATACCTCCAAAGACGAAAAAAAATACGATACCCCTATTAGTGGAAGTGTCTATATTGCCGTTGATGATGCTTTTTATCACCTCATCCAACAGCAGGCAAAGGTGTTCATGAACGAATACGAAAACACGCAGATTAATTTAATCAATGTTCCCGAAGATAAAGCTGTTGCTTTGCTTTTGCGTGATAGTGTGGATGCCATTCTGATTAGCCGAGATTTGAACGGCAACGAAAAAAAAGAAATTGAACGACAAAAAACTATCACAAGAGCTTGGGTAAGCTATGTTGATGCTCTTTCAGTGGTGGTAAGTCCTGCTGTGAAAGATACAAGTATTAGCCTTTCGCAACTGAAAGATATTTTCACGGGAAAAATCAGAAATTGGAAACAACTTAATCCACAAAATCCTGATAGTGAAATAGTTATAATTTTAGATAATGCCAATTCTAGCAACCATAACTTTCTGAAAAGCAAATTTGAAATTGCCGACATCAACCGACTGAAAATCTTTGGTGCGAAGTCTAATTTGGGCATTGTAGAGCAAGTGAGCAAACGTGAAAATGCTTTGGGAATAGTGAGTTTTAGTTGGATAAGTGAAGATACTGAAGCCAATCAGAAAATTTTGTCAGGGGTAAAAATTTTACCCGTGCAAGATAGTACAGGTAAAGCCTATTTTGCTTCGCAAACAAATTTGGCACAAAACCTGTATCCGCTTTCAAGGGAAGTGTATAGTATTGTGAAAAACAATCGTATAGGACTTTCCTATGCGTTTATGGCATTTTTGAGTCAAGAAACTGCTCAAAGAATTTTCTTGAAAGCGGGCGTTTTGCCAAAAAAAATTCCTACACGTGAAATAGAAATTATCACTCGCAACATTGAGGTCAAATAATTTTTCAAACCATAAACCTTAAATACAATGAAAAAATTCGGTCTGTTGTTTTTAGTTTGTATTTTCAGCTATGTATTGCAGGCTCAAAGCATACAACAAGGCTTGCAATATATGGATATGGAGCAATTTAGCTCTGCTAAAAAAGTGTTTGAGCAATTAGTGAGCAGCAAACCTACTGCTGAGCATTATTATTATTTGGGTTATTTTTATGCCAAAACAGGCGATGCCGACCAAGCCCAAGCACAATTTGAAAAAGGTTTGCAAGCCGATAAAAAGTTTGCTCTCAATGAAATTGGCTTGGCAGAAGTAAAACTAATGAAGGGCGATAAAGCAGGAGCAAAAGCCATAATTGATGAAGTTATCAAGAAAACAAAATCCAAAGATTACAATGTACTTTTACGTGCAGGTGAGGCATATATCAGCCACGAAGCCCCTAACCAAGACCCATTTGAGGCTATTAAGATTTTAGAAGAAGCTATCAAACATAAAAATGCTACTGAAGATGCATATATTTTCTTGGGGGATGCTTACACCTTTACCAAAAAATCAGAAAATGGTCCCAAAGCTATTGCCAACTATGACTTTGCAATTACCAAAAGTAATCGCAAAAGTGGAAAGGCTCTTACCAAACGCATAGAATTCAACCTATTTGGTAAAAATCCTGATTATACAGATATCTTGAGAGAGTATAAAGAAATTATGCGTACTAATCCTGATTATACACCTATTTATCGCAAAATTGCAGAACTTTATTCCAAAGCACGCAAGTTAGATAGTGCTATTGCTTATTACGATAAATACATGGCTCGTTCCGAAAAAAGTGATGAAGTTCGTTATCGTTATGCCATTTTCTTATACAAAACCGATAAGTTTGATAAGGCTTTGCAGGAACTTAAAGCTATGGAGGGCAAGGTAAAATATCCTGAATTTAACCGATGGATGGCTTATGCTTTGCAAAAAAATGGCAAATCAGCAGAGGCTCAAAGTTACATGGGCAAGGTGTTGCAATCGGGAATTAAACTTTTCCCTTCGGATTACGAATGTTTAGCTGATATTGCTTTTACCAACAAAAACAATAGTGAGGCTTATGCTAATCTTCGCAAAGCCTATGAATTGAATCCCGATGACGAAGAGGCTATTTATTACATTCGCCGCATAGCTGATTCGCTTTACAGCGAAAAAAGATATACCGAAGCAGGTAAAACCTTTGAAGAAGTAATTGAGAAAAACAAACTCAATAAGAAACAATTTGGCATTGAAAATTATGTGTATAGTGGCTTTGCTTATATGTTGAGCAAAGAAAACTACGACAAAGCTGATGAAATGTTCGCCAAAGGATACCAAAAATATCCCGAGTATGTTAAATTTTTGATTTACAGGGCAAATAATCGTTTGAGCCAGAATTCTAATGATATAAACGATAAAGCTCTTGCCAAAGAGCATTATGAAGCATATTTGGCTGAAACTGACAAACTTCTTGAAAAAGCCCAAGACAAAGAAAAAGAACTTGCCAAATATCGTAAAGACCGTGCCGCTGCATACAATTATATGATGGGCTATTATTTTGCCAAAAAAGATTTGCCCAAAGCCAAAGAGTTTGCTCAAAAAATCATTGATGAGAAAAACGAAGGAGATTTAGCCAAGAAAGCTGATGATTTGCTTAAATTAAAGGCTATTCCCGAAGTAAAGCCTGCTACTAATAAACCTGCTCCCAATACTAAACCTGCTCCCAAAACAGGTGCAAATAAACCTAAGTAATCATAAAGTTCCTTTTCGCCTTGCTCTCAATGCTTTCTGCGTGAGAGTAGGGCTATTTTTTTGTTTTTTGTGTTTATTTCTATGTGGTGCTTGTAATGCCCAAAAAAAGACAGAAATCCGTAAAGCGGATTACATTCAGTTATTAGAAAAGCGTTTGGAAAGTCTTGAAA
>JANWZC010000013.1 GCA_025054975.1 Raineya sp. | reverse complement strand
AAGGTCAAGTATTAACGTATTTTCAAAAAGATGAAAGCCTGCAAGGCAAAGAGATGTTACATTTGTGGGCAGTGGTAGTGGTGAAAGATAAAGTGTTTGCAGAGGAGATGTCTCCAAAGACAAGGTAAAAATGTGTAATCGTGTGTTTGGAGAAATGACCATACATTACAAAATATCTTTCAATGTTAGTTGTTTAGCTTCAATTTTGTCAATCCACTCCTTGCCTTCAAAATCAGGTTTCTCACAAGTTGCTTCCTGACAAGTTGTTTGAACCCTTCTTGAGTTACCTCTTTTTCTTGACAAAACATACTATTAGTTTCATAGGCTCAGTGCTCAACCGATACAGTGCATTTTCAAAATAGCTGTCCCAAACATATTCTTAAAAATTTATTTTGCCCCTCAAATTACCAAAATTCTATATCTACTATGAAGTGATTACAAAAGTCTGACTTTATATTTTTTAGCGAAACTGTGCTACAAATTTTGTAAGCAAAAACTTTTCTTTTTTTCGTACAAAATCTACTGAATTTTGTTATATTTGCTAAATAGTTTTTTCAAATTTATCACGCAAATCTGAAAGTTTATGCAACAAGTAGCTCCTTACAAGCCTAAAAATCATATTCGTATTGTTACAGCGGCTTCACTATTTGACGGACACGATGCAGCTATCAATATTATGCGGCGAATTATGCAAAGCACAGGGGCAGAAGTAATTCATCTGGGGCATAATCGCTCTGTGGCTGAAATTGTAGATTGTGCTATCCAGGAAGATGCTCAGGCTATTGCTATTACAAGTTATCAGGGCGGACACATGGAATTTTTCAAATATGCTTATGATTTGCTCAAACAAAAAGGAGCAGGACATATTCGTATTTTTGGCGGAGGAGGAGGCACTATCTTACCTTCTGAAATTGAAGAGTTGCATGCCTATGGCATTACACGTATCTATCACCCCGATGACGGCAGAGCCATGGGCTTGCAAGGTATGATAAATGACGTGCTTCAAAAGTGTGATTTTCCTACTTTTAATCCGCAAATCTATCAAGCAGGTGGTGGTAGTGCTTCGGTTTCTGCTGCCGCTCAACCTCAAGAAGATTTGCAGACCCTTCTGGAAATGGCAAGAGAAAAAAGCCATTTAGCCATTGGTAGATTGATTTCGGTGGCAGAAAATTTCCCTGAAATTTATCGGCAAATCAAAGACCAAATTCTGCAAGGACAAACTAAAAAAATCCCTGTGCTTGGTATTACGGGAACAGGTGGTTCAGGTAAATCCTCTATGATTGATGAAATTGTACGCCGTTTCATAATGGATTTTGAAGACAAGACTATTGCTATTATTTCAGTAGATCCTTCTAAACGCAAATCGGGGGGAGCTTTACTTGGAGACCGCATTCGTATGAATTCTATTCATCACCCACGCGTGTATATGCGTAGCCTTGCTACTCGCCAAAGTAATTTAGCATTGAGCAAATATGTGCAAGATGCCATTGATATTTGCAAATATGCAGGTTTTGACATGATTATTGTAGAAACTTCGGGTATTGGGCAGTCGGATACTGAAATTGTTGAACATTCAGATGTTTCGCTTTATGTAATGACCTCCGAATACGGTGCCGCTACGCAATTAGAAAAAATTGATATGTTAGATTTTGCTGATGTGATTGCTATCAATAAATTTGATAAACGAGGTTCTTTGGATGCTCTTCGTGATGTTCGCAAGCAGTACAAACGCAATAGAGGACTTTGGGACGTTCCTGATGAAAAATTACCTATTTTCGGTACTATTGCCAGTCAATTTAACGACCCTGGTACAAATGTTTTGTATCGCAACATCATGGATAAAATTGTAGAAAAAACAGGTGTTACGGCTTTGCAATCTGATTTTGAAGTTACTGAGGAAATGTCCAGAAAAGTTCACATTATTCCACCTGAAAGGGTTCGTTATTTGGCTGAAATTTGCGAAACTATTGAAAATTACGATAAATTCGTAAAAGAACAAGTTAGCATTGCCCGCCAAATGTATCAACTGAAAGGCACAATAGATATGCTTCGTGCCGAAATTGGTAAGAAAGTTATTGAAATCAAAGAGCAAAGTGAGGATTTAGTGTATGTGATTGAACACATACAAGGAGAACCTGATTACCTCAAAGATCTCATCAATAAATACAACGAGTTAGAGAAAAAATTAGACCCTCAATGCAAGGCAATGCTCAAAGATTGGGAAGCTACCAAAAAACGCTACAAAGCCGAAAAATATCAATTTCAGGTACGTGATAAAATTATTGAGCAAGACCTGTATTATACTTCACTTTCAGGTACAAAAGTTCCGAAAGTAGCTTTGCCCAAGTATGAAGATTGGGGTGATATTCTCAAATGGTTACTTACAGAAAATACTCCTGGATTTTTCCCTTATGCCAGTGGTGTATTTCCTTTGAAGCGTGAAGGCGAAGACCCTACACGTATGTTTGCAGGCGAGGGTGGTCCCGAAAGAACTAACAAACGTTTTCATTATGTTTCTAAGGGTTTGCCTGCTAAGCGTCTTTCTACGGCTTTTGATAGTGTTACGTTGTATGGCGAAAACCCCGACCACAGACCTGATATTTATGGAAAAATTGGTAATTCAGGAGTAAGTGTCTGCACGCTTGATGATGCCAAGAAGTTGTATTCAGGATTTAACTTATGCCATCCTGCTACTTCGGTATCAATGACTATCAACGGACCTGCTCCTATGATTCTTGCCTTCTTTATGAATACGGCAATCGACCAACAATGCGAAATTTATATCAAAAAGAATGGTTTAGAAGCAGAAGTGCAGGCAAAAATAGATGAAATCTACAAAAAACTTGATGTACCTCGTCCTACTTACAATGGAGCATTACCCGAAGGCAATGACGGCTTAGGACTTATGCTCTTGGGCGTAACAGGAGACCAAGTTTTACCCAAAGAAGTGTATGAAAAAATCAAAGCAGAAACACTTTCTGTGGTGCGTGGTACGGTGCAAGCCGATATTTTGAAAGAAGACCAAGCCCAAAATACTTGTATTTTCTCCACAGAATTTGCCTTGCGTATGATGGGCGATATTCAACAATATTTCATAGACCACAAGGTGCGTAACTTTTATTCAGTTTCTATTTCGGGCTATCATATTGCAGAGGCAGGAGCTAATCCGATTACGCAGTTAGCTCTTACGCTTTCCAATGGCTTTACCTTTGTAGAATACTATCTGAGTCGTGGAATGCATATTGACGACTTTGCTCCTAATTTTTCTTTCTTTTTCTCCAATGGCATGGATCCTGAATATTCTGTTTTGGGGCGTGTGGCAAGGCGTATTTGGGCAAAAGCTATCAAATACAAGTACGGTGGCAATGAAAGAAGTCAGAAACTCAAATATCACATTCAAACCTCTGGACGTAGTTTGCACGCACAAGAAATTGCTTTCAATGATATTCGTACTACTTTACAGGCTTTGTATGCTATCTACGATAATTGCAATTCTTTACATACCAATGCTTACGATGAAGCCATAACCACCCCCACCGAAGAGAGTGTAAGACGAGCTATGGCTATCCAAATGATTATCAATTACGAACTGGGACTTGCCAAAAATGAAAATCCTCTACAAGGTTCTTTCATTATTGAAGAGCTAACCGATTTGGTAGAAAAAGCTGTTTTAAATGAATTTAGAGCTATTTCGGAGCGTGGAGGTGTTTTAGGAGCTATGGAAAGAATGTATCAGCGTAGCAAAATACAAGAAGAGAGTATGTATTACGAAATGAAAAAACACACAGGTGAATTACCTATTATTGGGGTGAACACATTTTTAGACCCTAATGGCTCACCAACCATTGTACCTGCCGAAGTAATACGCTCTACTACCGAAGAGAAAGAATATCAAATTGCTATGCGAGATGCTTTCCACAAACGTAATGCTCAAAAAGCTCCTGAAATGCTGAAATACCTACAAAAGGTGTCAGTGGAAAATGGTAATATTTTTGAAGCTCTTATGGAAGTATCTAAATATTGCAGTTTGGGGCAAATGTCCAAAGCCTTATATGAAGTGGGAGGGCAGTATAGAAGAAATATGTAGGAGATAAAGTATTTTTCGTAATTAAGATTTTTAGCTATGGCATACTACTTTTTACGAGATGAACTTTTTTTCCCACCTGTGCATATTGCAAGCAGAGAAGGTATTGTGGCGGTGGGAGGGGATTTATCTGTGGAAAGGCTGCTTTTGGCATATCGTTCGGGTATATTTCCTTGGTTTTCGGAAGGTGAGCCTATTATTTGGTGGTCGCCTGAACCTCGTTTTGTGTTATACCCCAACAAAATCAAGATTTCTAAAAGCATGAAGCAACTTTTTAAGAAAAAAACTTTTGAAGTTACTTTGGATAAGAATTTTGAAAAAGTAATCTCAAATTGCCAAAAAATAAAACGTAAAGGACAATTCGGGACTTGGATAACTCCTGAAATGAAAAATGCCTACATAGAATTACACAAATTAGGCTACGCTCATTCGATAGAGGTGTGGCAAGAAGGAAAATTAGTAGGTGGATTGTATGGAGTTTGTTTGGGAAGCATTTTTTTCGGTGAATCTATGTTTTCCAAAGTAAGTAATGCCTCTAAATATGGTCTTATTACGCTTTGCAAAATTTTAGAAAAAAATCATTTCTATCTCGTTGATTGCCAAGTATATACCGAACATTTAGAAAGTCTGGGGGCAGAATTTATTCCTCGTCAGCAGTTTATCCAGATAGTAAGCGAAAAGGCTCAAAACGATACTTTTCAAGGAAATTGGGGTGAGATTTTTGCCAAAGATTTAGCCGAAATAAGTATCATATAGAATTTGCAACTATTTGGTGGCTTTGAGGAAGACTTTTATCAAAGCTATTTTGTTAAGCATACTTTGGCTTCGTACTGAACGTAGCCAAAAGTATGCTTAACAATAAAGCCGAAACATCAAAAGGGGAGTATAAAACTAATTTTTTCAGTATAACATAACTTACTCTCATCTATTTTCCTTGTTTCTTTTGATTTTGCAGGGATTTTTTGCTTTTCCGAAAGTACCTGAGTAATTACAGGTTCTATTTTTCAAATTTTATCGTTTTATAAAAATATCTGCCTGACAAGTATAACTTTTCAAATATTTGGTATGATTTTTCAAAGATTTTTCTATTTTTGCCCGTTGATTATGTTCAACGCAAATATCTGTTTATGTATTATTCTAAAATTACAGGTTTGGGCTACTATGTCCCTGAAAATGTTGTTACTAATTTTGACTTAGAAAAACTTATGGATACCTCTAACGAATGGATTATTGAACGTTCAGGTATCCAAGAAAGACGCTTTTTCACTGAAGGCAAAGACACCACCGCTACAATGGCTGCTGAAGCCTCTAAAATTGCCTTAGAAAGAGCAGGCTTACAAGCCCAAGATATTGACCTTATTGTTTTTGCGACACTCAGTCCTGATTATAATTTTCCAGGTTCAGGAGTGCTTCTACAAAGGATGTTGCCGTTTCGTGAGATTGGTTCTATTGATGTACGGGCTCAATGTTCAGGATTTATCTACGGATTATCCATCGCTGACCAGTACATCAAAACAGGAATGTATCAGAATGTTTTGGTAGTGGGTTCAGAAATTCAATCTAATATTTTGGAGTTAAGCACTCGTAACCGAAATTTTGCTGTGCTTTTTGGCGATGGGGCTGGAGCAGTAGTTTTGCAAGCAACTACTAATCCCGAAAGTCGTATTCTTTCTACTCATTTGCACTCGCAAGGGCAATATGCCGAAGAACTAATGTTAGAACACCCCGGCGGAAGACTCAAACAAAGAATTTGGGCAACTATGGTAGAAGAAGGTAAGCATTTACCTTATATGCAAGGGCAAACCGTTTTTAAGCACGCTGTTCAACGTTTTCCCGAAGTTATCCGAGAGGCTTTGCAAGCCAATGGTTACACAGAAGCCGATTTAGATTTAGTTGTTCCACATCAGGCAAACTTACGCATTACTAAGTACATTCAGCAAGCAATGAACTTGCCCGATGAAAAAATTGTCAGCAATATTCACAAATATGGCAATACTACGGCAGCATCTATTCCAATTGCTTTGTGCGAAGCCTTTGAAGAAGGACGCATCAAAAAAGGTGATTTAATTTGTTTGGCGGCTTTTGGGAGTGGTTTTACGTGGGCTTCAGCACTGATTAGATGGTAATTGGCTTTTGCGTGAAAGTCCTTTCATCGCCTAATTGAACGCAAGACTCACAAAGAAATAAGTAAAATTACAGAAGGCTTTACAAACTTTGTGAATACAGGCTTGCGTTGTAAAAGATTTTGCTATGAAAGAGTCTTTTCCAACTCCCTAAAAACAATTCTATTGAGTATAAATAATTTTGCAAAACAGATAATTATTCACTACCTTTGCTCAAAGTTTTACCTTGACCTTGAGTCATGTGGTCTTGATTTTTCTCCTACAAGAAATACATGGCTCTTTTCTATTGAAAAACTTCTTTCAAAGAATAAAATACACGTTCCGTAAAAATCCTTGATAAGTTAGCCTAAAACTGATTATGCAAGAATTTTTTGAAAATCTTGGTATTTCTGAAAATCTTTTTCAGTGGCTTATTCTACCTGTTATCATCTTTTTAGCACGTATCAGCGATGTTTCTATTGGCACAATTCGCATATTACTGATGATGAATGGCAGAAAATATTTAGCTACTTTTTTGGGTTTTTGTGAGTCTTTGATTTGGCTCACCGTAATAGCAAGTATTTTCAAATACGTGAAAACTCCTCTTGCTTTTGTAGCATATGCAGGAGGATATGCTACGGGTACATTTATCGGTATGACAATTGAGAATCGTTTAGCGGTAGGGAAAGTAATTGTACGTTTTATTACTCGTCAAGATGCTACTGCTTTACTGAATTATCTGCGTACTACTCGGTTTGGCTTTACCAGTCTGCAAGCCGAAGGACACAAAGGTAATGTCAATCTCATTTTTTCTGTTATTGACCGCAAAGACCTCAAAGAATTAGTAGAAATTGTTCGTAGTTACCACCCCAAAGCCTTTTATAGCGTTGAAACTACCAAGTACGCCTCTGAACCGCCTGATGAAGAAACAGATGTACCCGCTAAAAAATGGTTTTGGTGGAGTTTTGGCAAAGATTTTTTCAAGAAAGTGTAAATACAACTTGAAATTTGAGAAAGATGAATATGCTCAAAAACCTTTTGATAGTTTTACTTGAATTTCATCCTGTCATATGAAAAATCTTGTAGATAAGGATAAGTGGGCAAAAGAAGCAATGAACAAAAATCCAGTGGTAAGTATGAAAAGGTTCTGTTGAGACTGTGATTGTTAGAAATCAATATCAAATTGAGCATACAAGATATAGAAGACTCAGGAACTTCATAGTCCAATTTGTGAGTAGAATTTATTATCTATAAGTTTCAGATGAAAAACCCTTAAAATTGAATTCCCAAACTGACCTCAGCTTATATTTTTTTGCATTTCTTTGGTAGTTTTAGAAGTCCCATCGTGGCTCCAGCCTGGTGGGAAAAATAGGTATTTGAGTTTATCTGAAAATTTTGGTGCTTTTTTCAAATCTTTGTAAATGTTCTTAAATTCAGCAGTTGCTATAAGAAGCGGATTATGAGTTTGAATATTTTTGGTTAAGCCATATACTACTTTTTCTTGTTCAGGTTCAAAAGTGCCAAAAAGTTTGTCCCAAATAATTAGAACGCCCCCATGATTTTTGTCCAAATATTTGAGATTTACCCCATGATGTACGCGGTGATGCGAAGGTGTATTCATAAAATATTCTAAAAAACCTAACTTTTTTACCATTTGCGTATGCAGAAAAAACTGATAAATTAGACTTATGGAGGTCATAGTAAAAACCATAACTGGAGGAATACCTATAAAAGGCATCCAAGCATAAAATAGAAATTTGTAAAAACCTTCTGTCCAGCTTTGTCGGAGGGCTATGGCTAGATTGTAGTCTTGGGAAGAATGATGATTGGAATGTGCCGCCCAAAGAATACGAATTTGGTGGCTTAGCCTATGATGCCAATAGAACGAAAAGTCATCTGCGAAAAAAGCCAGTACCCAAACCCACCATTCAAAACCTAATTGCCAAATGGCTATATTTTCGTAGATATAGTTGAAAGCAATGAAATATACAAATTTGGTGAAAAGGTTGATAACTACCGAACCTGCTCCCATAGCAATGGATGCCCAAGCCTCTTTCTGATGATAAATTTCTAGTTTTTCTTTGCTATCAAGGATAGCTTCCCAAAGAATTAGAGCTATGAAAATCGGAATAGCATAAGTTACAGGGTCATTTAATCCTGCTAATTGAGCCAAATAATCTGCAAAAGACATAGGCTTTCATTTTGTTTCAAATATACAAAAAACTTTCCTTTTCTCCCAACCGATAGCAATATGATATACGATGTCTCAAATTGATTTAAAAGTCAGAAGCCTAAAAAGCTACATTGTATTGCATACAAATATATGCTTGTTGTACATTCCAAACTATTGCCACACCTTCTTCACCAAAGAGAGTTTGTTGGAGTTGTGATTGATAAACTTAACGTGAATTATGCAACTCAATCTTAGATAAGTACAATACGGAGGTAATCACTTTTATAATTACTCCAAACACTTTTCATAAATAACTGCGTATCATTTAGCTAGCAATTCACGTTGTAAAGAAGGTAAATTGCTTAAAATGAAATTTTTAACCTCACCCCCTTGCCCCCTCTCCAAAAGAGAGGGGGACTTACTTGCCCCCAAACTATCAACTTGCTAACTTGAATTATGTAGCCAAATCTTAGATAAGTACAATATACATTCAATCGTTTTTACAATTACCCCAAAATTTTTTCATAAATAATTGTATATCAATATTTAACTAATAACTCACGTTATTCCTTTATTCCCAAAATCTGAAACATAAAGGCATATTTGAGAGCAGTTTCCTTGATAGCCTGAAAACGCCCCGATGCCCCACTATGTCCTGCGTCCATATTTGTATAAAGTAAAAGCAAGTTATTATCGGTTTTGGTAGCTCGTAATTTAGCTACCCATTTGGCAGGTTCCCAATATTGCACTTGTGAGTCGTGCAAACCTGTGGTTACGAGCATATTAGGATATTTTTGTGGCTCAACTTGGTCGTAAGGAGAGTATGAAAGCATATAAATGTAGCTATCAATATTTTTAGGATTACCCCACTCGTCAAATTCGCTTGTGGTAAGCGGTATGCTTTCGTCAAGCATTGTAGTAACTACATCCACAAAAGGTACTTCGGCAATGATACCTCTGTACAAATCAGGACGCATATTAGCAACAGCTCCCATTAGCAAACCTCCTGCACTTCCACCTTCGGCAAAAAGTTTGTCTTGGGAAGTGTATTTGTTTTCAATCAAGTATATAGAGCAATCAATGAAATCATAAAAAGTATTTTTCTTTTTGAACATTTTGCCGTTATCGTACCAAGCCCGTCCCATTTCCTGACCACCCCTGATGTGGCATAAAGCATAAATAAAACCTCTATCCAACAAACTCAAACGAGCGTGGCTAAAATATACGTCCATACTTGCCCCATACGAGCCATAAGCATACTGCAAAAGTGGTGCAGAGCCATCTTTTTGGGTGTTTTTGTGATACACAATAGAAACAGGAATTTTGGCACCATCGCGGGCTTCTACATAAATACGCTCAACAATGTAGTTTTTAGGGTCAAATTTTCCGCCTAAAACCTCTTGCTGTTTGAGAAGTGTTTTAGTGCGTTTTTCCATGTCATAGTCGTAAGTGGAATTAGGCGTAGAAAAAGAAGTATAACCATAACGCAATACTTTACTTTCAAAATCAGGATTTACCGAAATGTAAGCAGTGTAAGCAGGTTCGCCAAAATCTAAGTAATGTTCGTTACGGTCTTTCCAACGAATAATACGTAAATTCAATAAGCCTGCTTTTCTTTCACTCACTACTAAAAATTCCTTAAAAATCTCAATATCCTCCAAAAAAACATCTTGTCTATGTCCAATTACTTCTTTCCAAGCGGAAACTTCATCAGTTTTCTTTACAGAAGTTTCCATAAGTTTGAAATTAGGGGCATTCAAGTTGGTGAGAATATAGAACTTGTCTTGAAAATGAGCCACGCTATACAAATGGTCTTTCTGACGTGGTAAAAATACTTTGAAATTGCCATTGGGTTTATCAGCTTCTAAAAAACGTACCTCGCTGGAAAGCGTACTACTTGAAACAATCATCAGGTATTTTTCAGACTTTGTTTTGGAAACATAGCAATTAAATTGAACGTCTTTTTCTTCATAGACAAGTTCATCTTTACTGCTATCGGTGCCGAGTACGTGTTTGTAAATTTGAAAAGAACGCAAAGTCTGCAAATCCTGACGGCTGTAAAAAATGGTTTTATTGTCGTTAGCCCATACCAAATTCCCTGTAACGTTTTTGATAACATCAGGCAAGTTTTTGCCTGTGGCAAGGTCTTTGAAATAAATATTGTAAATTCGCCTACCTATGGTATCAGTAGCGTAAGCCATTGTTCGGTTATCATTGGCAATGCTCAAAGCCCCCAAAGAAAAATATTTTGTACCTTTGGCAAGTTCGTTTTGGTCAATAAGAATTTCCTCTTGGGCTTTCAAAGAACCTTTTTTACGGCAGTTGATAGCATATTCTTTGCCTTTTTCAAAACGAGTGTAGTAAAAATAACCTTTATATTTGTATGGCACACTTTGGTCATCTTCCTTGATGCGACTTTTGATTTCCTCAAAAAGTTTTTCACGTAAATTTTTACTGGGAGCAAGCATTTGCTCTAAATATTCGTTTTCAGCTTTCAGATAGGCAATTACTTCGGGATTTTCACGTTCATTAAGCCAATAATAATTATCAATGCGTTTGTGTCCGTGTGTAATAAGTTCTTTGGGCTTGATAGCCGCTTTGGGCGGCACAATTTGCTGACTTTCTGCATTCATAGCATACAAACAAATTAAAATTGAAACAACTCGCTTCATATTTACAAGAGTTTTGCAGGCGGATTTTCAATTTCAAAAATTTGATTATTGGAAGTTTAGGGTTTGAAAAATTAGTTTTTCCGAAAAAATTTAGAATTCAACTTCTTGGCAGTTAGCAGAGATTTTTTCAAAATCTAATTCAATTTGATTACGCAAAATATCGTCTAAGGTTTCGGCTTTGCGAATAAGATAAGGCTTGCCTTCATAGATTAGCACTTCCGCGGGACGTGTGCGAGCATTGTACTGCGAACTCATCGTAAAACCATAAGCCCCTGCATTCTTAATTGCCAAAATGTCGTTCTCACGCACTTCATTGAGTTTTCTATCCCAACCCAAAGTATCTGTTTCGCAGATGTACCCCACTACCGTATAAACTCTTTGCGGTGCCAAAGGATTTGAAACGTTGATAATTTCGTGATAAGCATCATACATCATAGGGCGAATCAAATGATTCAAGCCTGAATTTACCCCTACAAATACCGTAGCAGGCGTGGTTTTGATAACATTCGTTTTAACAAACAAATAACCTGCTTCACTTACCAAGAACTTACCTGGCTCAAACCATAATTCTAACTCTTTGCCATAGCTTTGACAAAACTTCTGAAATGCGAAACTCAATTTTTTACCCAAATCTGCAATATCGGTAACAATATCTCCTTCTTTGTAAGCTACTTTGAAGCCACTACCAAAATCCATAAACTCTAAATCGGGAAAATCAGGGGCTAAATCAAACATTATATTTGCTCCTTGCAAAAAAACATCGGAGTCAATAATATCCGAGCCTGTGTGCATATGTAAGCCCGTAACACGAATATTGTAGGTTTTGATAACCCTGAGCAGATGTCGGCTTTGTAGTACCGAAATACCGAATTTGGAGTCAATATGTCCTGTGGAAATTTTGTGATTGCCTCCTGCCAGAATATGCGGATTGAGCCGTATGCAACAAGGCACACTATTGCCGTACGTATGCCCAAACTGCTCTAAAATAGAAATGTTATCAATATTGATAACCACTCCTAAGCGTACTGCTTCCTGAATTTCCTCAAAACTTACGCAATTGGGTGTAAAAATAATCTCGTGAGGCTCAAAACCTGCCTTTAAGCCCAAATGTACTTCTTGGATAGAAACCGTATCCAAACCTGTACCATACTGCTTGAAAAGTTTGAGTACCGAAATATTATTGAGTGCCTTGCAAGCATACTTGATTTTCATTTTGACCTCTGAAAATGCTTTTTGTAGAGTTTCTACTTGCAATTTCATTTTTTCGGCATCATACGCATACAAAGGCGTACCAAATTGCTCGCAAAGTGAAAGAACATCAACTCCTTGAATAAAATAGCGATTTCCGATAAGTTGCATATTTTTTATAGATGTTAGACATTAGACACAAGACGCAAGACATTAGACGCAAGACAAAGATGTAGATTTATAGATTTGTTTTCCAATAAATTTCCTTGAACTCCAATTCACACTCGCCAATACGAACTTTTTCCTCAGTATTTGGGTAGATGTGCAAAATCCAATCTTTTTCATTTTGTTTGTAGTAGCTTTTGACGTATTTTTTTCGGCTATCTACCAAATGGTATTCCATTAAACTTTGTAAATTCAAATAACACTCTAATTTGTCTGTGTTGTCTTTTTGAGCGGTTGAGGGAGAAAGTACCTCAATGATGATAGTAGGATTGAGCAATGCCGTAACTCCTTGATTTTCTTCATATTCAGGTTTTTGACATACTATCACTACATCAGGGTAAAAATAGCTTTTGCAGGCTGGTACTTTCACAAGCATATCACTGGGCAAAACCAAACAATCCTTATGACGAAGGCAACTCTCTAAAAGAAAAATCAGGTTTTTTACAACAATGTTATGTTGCGGACTTGCCCCTGCCATAGCCACCACTTGCCCTGCCCAAAACTCACTTTTGTGTGAGTTTTTGCTCTCACCAAGTAAATAATCTGTAACAGAAACTTGAATTTCAAGCTCCATACAACAGGTTTACTTTTTGGATTTGGCAAGTTCAATCATCGCTTCTACTTCCAAAGCAGTGGCATCAGTAGAACCATTAAAACCTTCTGAATAAAACATAATATTCCCTTGCGGATTGACTACAAATTTCATAGGAATACCCATTACACCAAATTTACCTGCTACGGCATCATTATCATCAATAAGCACATTGAAGTCATATTTTTTCTTTTCAATGAACCTTTTGAGACGTTCAGTTCGATTACGAGGTTCTTCGTTGGTAGCAATGAATAAAAATACCACATTGGCATCATTTTTGTACTTATCAGCGGCTTTTTTCATGCCCGGAAACGAAGCCACACACGGACCGCACCAAGTTGCCCAAAAATCAAGCACTACTACTTTGCCCTTGAAATCCGAAAGTTTTACACTTTTGCCTTCCAAATTTTTGAGTTCAAAGTCGGGGGCAGGAATTTCTTTTTGTAGCATTTTTTTAGCAACCTCTTTTTTAACACTCTCTAAATCTTGTGCTACAAGAAAATGACTCGCTAACAAACTGACAAAGAAAACAAGATATTTTTTCATAAGTTCGTGAATTTAGATTTTGAAAATTAAAACGTTCAAATTTGGAATTATGGTAGTGCATTGCTTTTTATCTTTCAATTGTGAGCAAAGCACTGCCCCTTCTGACATACAAAGCAACTCCTGCAAGTGTATCATCCACTACAATCGGTTCAATCATATAACGCAGTTTGCTACGTTTTTCGCCTTTGCCGAAGATATGTTCAGTTTCATAAGGCTGACGCGTCTGAATAGCATGATACCAATCTTTGCGAATATGAGCTAAATCATCAGCATTGTTTTCAAAAAGACTTGTCCATGGCATACCTTTCTTGATTTGTATGCCATACAAATTATGGAAAATCACTTCCATTTTAGTATTGAACAATACAATTCTTTCGTTCTCATCAACTGCTAAAATACTTTCTTTAGATTTTTCAATGATTTGCTCGCTAATCACATAAGTTTTATCCAAGTTATCCTCTACTACCACTTTCTCGGTCTCTTCCATTTTAAGCGTTACAAGGTCAAGCATAGACGTAATGAAACTTTGCTCTTCCAAAGTCCATTCACGGGGGGTACGTATATGCTCACAGGTAAGCATGCCTTTGAGCTTATTGCCTATGCGAATCGGATAAACCAACATAGACGTAATACTTGCTTCGGATAGGTATGTAGGTGTAAGTTCTTTGGTAATAGGACTTATCTGTGCAGGATAAGCAATAATACAACTTTCCTTGTAAAGATTTTCAAAGAAAATAGGAAATTGTTCTTGCGACATTTGCATACCTTCCAAATGGGTATTTTCGTCTTTCACAAATAAATCTATACAATGCATTGCCCCATTCTTGAACTCCCAAATACTTACTCTTGGGATATTGAGCGTTTCGGCAATAGCTTTATTGATTTCAGAGGCATATTCCTTGATACCCACTTCTTGTAATTTCTGCGAGCCTAACAAGGTGAGTGTTTCAATTTGCTTACGCAGACGTTCTTTGCTAGCGAGAATATGTTCTTCGGCTTTTTTCTGCTCGGTAACATCTTGATAAGTTCCAATGATACCGATGATATTTCCATCGGCGTCTTGGAAAGGAACTTTACTTACTTTGAGCCAAGCAGTTTGTCCATTAGCAAGAACTCGTGTTTGAAGTACGTCTAATTCAGGTATGCCTGTCTCCATGACTTTTTTATCACTGCGGATATACATTTCGGCTTCTTCTTTGTTTGACCACAAGTCCAAATCCGTTTTACCAATAATATCTTCTACTTCTTTGGCTCCAACCATTTGCAAGAAACGGCGATTGCAGCCCAAAAATTTAGACTCTCTGTCTTTCCAAAATACACTTTGAGGCAAGGTATCAATAATTTTTTGTAGAGTATCTTTGGATTTCTGTAAGGCGTCTCTAAATGCTTTTTGTTCAGAGATATCGCGAATAGCAAAAATGCGAATACGTTGTTCCTCAAATACAGCCACTCTACCATGAATTTCAATAGGAATTTCTAATCCATCTTTACGCACGAGTTTCCCTTCGTAGGGTTTATTATAGCCCAATTGCATATTGATAATAGCTAATGCTTTGGTTTCAGGAGCAAAGAAATTGAACAAATATTGCCCTGCTACTTCATTGGCACTATAGCCTGTAATTTTAGTAAAAGCTGTATTTACCTCACGAATATAGCCTTTTTCGTGAATAACGATTGCCTCTTGAGTAGATTCGGCAATAGCTTTCAGGCGGTTTTCACTTCTTTGAATTGCCAATTCTACTTTTTTGATAGGTGTAATGTCTTGGGTAAAAGAAACTCCACCAATTAAATTGCCATCGGGGTCATAAAGTGGATTGTAATAACGCTGAAAAAAGAATTCATCTTTTAGTACCTCCTGTTCTACTTCTTTACCTTTGACTTTTACTTTTTTCTTTTCAAACACCTTGAAACTTTCGGTATAAGAAAATGCCCCTTCCTCAAAAAGACGTGTAAATTGTTGCTTCAAAAGGTCGGGAAGTTCTTTACGTTTGAATTCAAAATCAGTAAAGAGGTTCATGCCTACTTGGGGGCGTTTGCCTGTTTCAGTAGCAATAAATTGAGCCCATTTTTCATTGAAAGAAAGAATATTGAAGTTTCTATCTACGGAATAAATTTCATCAGTAGTGCTATCCAAAATAGCCTTCATACGGAAGTTACTCTCTTCAATTTCGTGAAGCATTTTTTGTTTTTCCGTAACATCACGCATGATAGTAGCAATCGCAGTAATATCTCCTTGTGCATTTTTTATGGCTACGATATTACCGCTCATGTAGGCTATTTCATTGGTTTTTAGGTTTAGCATTTCTAATTCTCCTTCCCAAAAACCATTATTTTTCACGGCAGGCATGACTTCTTTTTGCACTTTTTCCCAGTTTTTATCAGAGAAAAAGTTTTTGAAATACAAACGCTTGGAAAGATAATTATCTGCTCCGAAGAGTTGTTGCCCTACTTTGTTGGCATAAATAATTTCTTCGTTGGGGTTCATCATAATCACAAAGTCAGTGGCATTTTCCACCATTGCCACAAACTTTTGTTGTTCAATTTGTTGTTTTTCGAGGGCGTCTCTTTGGATACGAATTTGCTCCTCAATGCGTTTCTGGCGGGTAATATCCTGCATGGTGCCATAAACGATAGCGGTTCGGTCAGAATTGGGTTCTAAAATGCGTTTTACAGAAATCACCACATCTCTAATATCGCCATTAGCACGCTTCATTTGATATTCAAAAGTACTTTCATAGTTGGGGTCTTTGGATTTGATGGCTTCGGCAATTTTAGCCTTAACCATTTCAATATCTTTTTCTACAATGAACTTTTGCATAAATTTTTCCGAAGGAATGCGATAACCGCCTTCAATATCCTTGTTAGTCCGCAAAAGTTCAAAGAGTTCATCGGTAGCAATAATAGTTTTGTTACGAACATCTAATTGCCAAGGTGCCAGCGAAGCTAATCGTAAAGCCTCCGAGAGTTGAGCTTCTTTTTCACGTAATTCGAGGGTTTGCTCTTGGATTTGCTTTTCAAGGTTTTCCTTCATTTTTTCCAGTTCTCTTTGGCTTCTTTCGGCTTCTTTTTGGGCTCTTTCTAACTCAGCAAGGTTGTTTTTCATAATCTCCTCTTGGGCAATGAGTCGTTTAGTAGCCTCTTGCGATTCTAAGAGGAGAAGTCTATTTTTTTCAGCACTCTGCACAGAAGCAAAAGTAGAGGCAATGTTTTCGGAGAGTTTTTCAATGAAGGCAATTTCGTAATCTTCAAAATGCTTGAAAGAAGCAATTTCAATAGCTCCATAAACTTCATTGTTATAGAGCAAAGGTACAATCAAGAGATGACGAGGAGGGGCATCTCCTAAACCTGAGCTAATATGTGTATAATCTTCAGGTAACTTATCCAAATGCAAAATATCTTTTTCCAAAACGGCTTGTCCTACTAATCCTTGTCCGATTTCAATACGAGCTTCTTCATATTTACGACGATTGTATGCATAAGCGGCTTTAAGTTCCAAAAATTTATTCTTTTTACTATCTTCCACCATCAAAAATAGCCCTCCTTGTTCGGCTTTTACATATTTTACCAAATTGGAAATTACCGAATAAGCAAGTTCATTCAAGTTTTCGTGATTTTCACGTAAAATATTTACAAAAAGTGTAAAACCTTCATTTGCCCAGTTGCGACGGCGGTCTTCTTCGGCTACTCGCAAAAGGTTTTCACGCATATTCAAAAGAGCATACCCTAAAACATCTTTCTGACTGCGAACTTGAAAAGGATATTCAAACTTACCTTCTCCGATATTTTTAGCAAACTCCGAAGTACGTTTCAAGTTATGGGCAAGCATATTGATATTAGTAGCCAACACTCCAATTTCGTCTTGTCTGTCATAGATTACTTTTTGATTCACATCTCCCGAAGCAATTTCCTGTGTAACTACTGCAACTTTATCCAAAGGCTTGATAAAACGATTGCTGAAAAACACATAACCCGACACCAAAAAGGCTACTAAAACTACAATGATGAAAAAGATAGTTATCTGAATACCTGTTTGCGTGGCAGTATATTCGGCAATAAAAAGCGTAGTAAGTTCATTATGGACATTTTGAATATTGGCAGTAGTTTCTACCATATTGATATAAGCCTTCTGCACGGTGGGATTACTAATTTTTTCAATCGCTTTTATTGCCACAGGGATTTCTTTGATGAGTGTATCATTGATTTTTTCTTGTTTTGTTGCAGTTTTGATGATAGTGGTATCTAACTCTATCACTTCATTGAGTATCACGTTGAGATTTTTCTTGTAAAGTTGCCAGTCGTCGCGGAGTTTATTGAATTTTACTACTTGTTTTGTCCCTGAAACAGGCTTGATTTTGACTTCATTCGTAAAAATGACTACTTTTCTACCTTTGACAAGAATATCTAATTTGTCTTCATATTCAATAATTAAGTTTTGGAGGGCAAGTTTATTTTCTTCATCGCCACCAATCACTAAGCCTGCCCTATACGGCATCTGACCAAGTATTTTTTCGGCTTCACGCGAAATTTCTACGCGAGCAGCATCTTGCCTGAGTAAAAATCCTGAAATCAATACAAGGCTATAACCAATCGCAATCAATAGGATAGTCAGTAGAAAAAAAAGCCCAATAATTCTACGAATACTCCAAGATTTTATTTTCATGGCTTACAGAATTTAGAGCATACAAGTACAAGCAATCAAAAATAGTAGTTTTTTTTGTCATCAAAAAGAATTTAAGCATTTTTGTAAAAAAACTTGATATTGTCTTTGTAGAAGTTTTGTATTTTTGCTAAAACTATCAATCGCAATTCTAAAATATGTATCGCAAGCCAAGCAGAAAAAACTGGAAAGGTAGAGATGATACACCCATAGATGGTGAATTAGGAGCAAGGTGGCATCAGAAAGTAGAGCGTATCAATTTAGAAGAAGTTGATAAACTCCCCCCTTTACTGAAAAAAAGCAAAGGTTTTACGTTATTAGGCTACTGCTCTGACGAAGGGGTAAGGCGTAATCAGGGACGTGTAGGAGCAGCAGAGGGTCCTGCTCAAATGCGAGTACATCTTTCTAATTTGCCTTGGCATTTTGAAAAAGATACTATTATAGTAGATGGAGGTGATGTATTCTGTTTGGGTAATTTTTTAGAAGCATCACAGAGTTTTTTGGGTGAAAAAGTCTTTCAGATTTTACATTCGGGCTATAAAAGTGTTTTACTCGGAGGCGGACACGAAATTGCTTGGGGACATTACTTAGGCATTAAGAAGTTCTTGCAAACCCAACGCAATCATAAACTTGGTATTATTAATTTTGACGCTCACTTTGATATGCGTGAAAGTGTGCAAGGGCAATCTACTTCGGGAACTTCGTTTTTGCAGATAGCTCGTGATAGAAAGGCTAACAACCAAGAATTTTCTTATTTTGTTTTGGGCATACAAAAGTTGAGTAACACTCCTAAACTTTTTCAAACGGCTCACGAGTGGAGAGTGCAGTACATTACTTCCGAAAAAATGGATTTCATGTTCATTCAGGATATTTATGAAAGGCTCACTCAATTTATTGAAAAACAAGATTTCTTGTATGTAAGTGTGTGTTTAGATGTTTTTTCAGCATCCTATTCACCAGGCGTAAGTGCTTTGAATGGCTTAGGTATTTATCCTACGATTGTTACCGATTTAATTCAATTTATTGCCCGAACAGGCAAAGTGCTTGCCTTTGATGTAGCCGAACTTTGCCCTAAATACGATACAGATGACCGCACAGCTCGTCTTGCTTCTAATCTTGTTTTCACCTACATAGACGCCTGTTCTAATCAAATTATTCAAAAATAGCTTTTTGCAATTTTTCTATCTGAAAAGGTAAATTATACTCTTTGAGCATTTTTGCTCTACCGCTTTTACCCATTTGTTGAGCTATTTCAGGATTTTTGAGCAAGTAGATGATGTATTCTGCCATTTGCAAATAATCGCCTTCTGCCACTAAAAAGCCTGTTTTTTCGTGTTCTATGGCTTGCTTGATACCTGCATGAAAAGTACTGACTACTGGCAAACCCACACAAGAAGCCTCTAAAATTGTATTCGGTGTGCCTTCGGTATCGCCCCTAACGTCTGTAATAGAATGTTGAATGAATACATTGGCTTTGTGTAAAAGTTCTGAAATTTGTTCAGGGGTTTGGTAACCCCAAAATTTGACATTTTGCTCAATTTTTAACTCTTTGACCAAATTTTCCGCTTCCCTACGTAATTCACCTTCGCCAACTATCCAAAATTGAGCCTCTGGAAAAACCTTCAATACTTCATTGAAAGCCTTAATGTTAAGCATTGGAGATTTCTTGGCTGTCAATCTACCTACTGAAATGATGATTTTTTCATTTTTGAAGGTCTGCTTTTCCGAAAATAAGTCTGGATTTATACCGCAAGGAATATTCAAAATTTTATTTTCAGGGGCGTTAAGTTGCATAAGCGTTGTTTTCATATCCTCTGAAACCACAATAATTTTCTTTGCAATCTGAAGCATCTCTTGGTAAGCGTAGGTGTATTCTTGCAAAATTTTTTTATTGGAAGCATCAAAGCCATGAAAATGTACTATCAGAGCCACATCAGCCTTTTGACAAGCCCGCATAACTTTTACGCCTGTTACGCCGTATTCGGCAAGCAGATGCGTGATTTGATGTTTCTGCAAAAACTTAACTAAAAAATGTGTGTAAATTTTAGCATATATCACAGGAAATAGTCTTTTAAGCAGAATACGCAAAGGTTCAGTCCATATACCACCAAAGATGCTTTTGCCTTTTTCATCTTTGTATGCCCAAAAGCCTCCTGTAAGGGTTTTATAGGGCTTCAAGCATACAACATGATTGCGAATAAAAGTTTCTGACTGGCTTTTAGGATTAGGAAAAACTATACACAAACGCATAACACTATTTTTTTTGATAAACCGCTACAATTACCCCGCCATAAGGCAGTATAGGCAACATTTTCACAAACCAACGAGTAAGTTTCCATAGGGGAGTTGCCAGCCGAACTATTTTTTCTTTTAGCCATAAATGATAAGCCAAACTTTTATGTATGCGATTGACAGGCTCTTTGAAAAATTGCACTTTCAAATCAAATATTTGAGCTACATACCTCAAAGAACTTTCTGTCCAAAGTAAGGTATGATGAGGAGGTAAATTGAGCGTTTGATAAGTATCTTTGCGATAGAGGTAAGAATCGTTGTTGGGAACGCCTATACACAAAAAACCACCTTTTTTGAGCGTTTGAAGCGAGCTTGTCAGGAAAGTTCTGGGATTGCTCACGTGTTCTAAAACTTGAAAGGCACAAACCATATCAAACTCTTCTTGATGTTGCAGACAAAAATCTTCAATCATTTCTGCTTTCACCTGCAAACCCTTTTTTTGTGCAAATTCAATAGCTTGCGGATTAAATTCCAAACCTAATACTTCGGCTTTTTTCTCATGTTGGGCTTTTTCCAGAAAATAACCATTCCCGCAACCTATTTCTAAAACTTTTTGGCTGGATTGCAGAAATTGCCAAGCTACTTGATGTTCCCATTTCCAAGTTTGGTAGTAACCTGTATATTTTTGTGAAACTTCTTGATAAAATTGCTCATCACCCGCTATAAGAGGTGAATAAAATTGTAATGTTGAAATTTCACCTTTGTAGATATCTATTTCGTTCAAGGAGGCAAAATAGTTTTTTACATCAATACCATAGTTTTTTTGGTAGCTTTCTACAATTTTAGCTACTGAAAGAGTTTTGATATGCGTAACAGGTTCATCAGGCACAAGCGGAGAAATAATCTTCATAATTTTGGATTTTTAAGCATGAAGCGTTTGCCAGGCAAAGCAGTAATTAAATCTTTCATTTCCAAATCTAAAAGCACTACGGCAAGTTCATTCAGGGAAATGGCAAGTTGCAGACTTAACTCATCAATGGTAATTTGAGTACGTTCTGTAAGTATTTGCAGAACAGCTTTTTCTTTTTCTGAAACTTGTAAGTTTTCCAAAGTGTGAGCTACTATTTTCTGCTCACGCTGTTTGCTGATATCCCAATTCATAATTTCGGCTACGTCGCTTGCCGAAGTAACTAAATGAGCCAAATTCTTGCGAATTAGCCAATGACAACCCTGCGAAGTTTCTTGCCAAATATTACCAGGTACAGCTCCTACTTCTCGGTTGTAGTCGTTGGCGTATTGAGCTGTTACTAATGCACCACCCTTCTTTCTACTTTCCACCACCAAAACTATATCTGCCAAAGCCGCAATTATCCGATTGCGTGCGGGGAAGCGACGAGGGTCAAGTTTGGTATAGAGGGGAGTTTCTGAAAGTAAAGCTCCTTCATTTTCAATCATTTGCATAGCCGTACTCTGATGAATAGCAGGATAAACTGAGTCTAATCCGTTTGCCATTACGCCAATGGTGCAAAGTTTATTTTTGAGAGCCTCGCGATGAGCTGTAATATCAATTCCATAAGCCATTCCACTGATAATCAATGGATTGTAAGGCTTGATTTCTGTAATAAACTTTTCAATAAAAGTTCTGCCGTATTGTGTGGCACTACGTGTGCCTACAATAGCAATGTGTCTATCTTCATTAAGCGAAGCAGACCCCTTCTGATAGAGCAGAATGGGGGCATCTTCGGTTTGTTTGAGCCGAACAGGATAACGGCTATCTGTAAAAAAAATCAAATCAATTTGCAGTTTTTCCGCATTTTGAATTTCTTTTTCAGCTTTCTGGAGGATTTGCGTGCGTTGTTGTGTAATTTGTTCTGCTAATTTCTTACCAATACCTTCTACTTTAAGAATTTGACTTGCTTTTGCCTTAAAAATTTCCTCTGCCGAGCCAAAACGTGCCAGCAGACGACGAGCCATTACACCTCCTATTCCTTCTATTAAGTGCAGACCTACTTCGTACAGATTTGCCACAAGCTACAAGATTTATAAAAAAGGCTCAATGATTTGGATAGATTGATATTTTTTTGGTTTTAAGTTTAGAGGTTGAAGGTTCAATGCCTTTCTCAGATTTTATCCTCTACTTTTTCAAGAAACCTTGCCAAGTTCTGCAAAAAGAAAAACTTGTTTCCTGATATTCAAGCTCCCAACTTTCAACCTCTAAACTTTCAAATGGTTAGGTCAGCATTCCGCCATCCACTTGAATAACTTGTCCTGTGATATAGGAAGCCATATCAGAAGCCAAGAATACACAAACTTGTGCGACTTCTTCGGCTTTGCCACCTCGTTTGAGTGGAATCTGATTGAGCCATTCTTCTTTGTTAGCAAGTTCTTGGGTCATTTCGGTTTCTATGAAGCCAGGAGCTACTGCATTAGAGCGGATATTCCGTGAGCCTAATTCCAAAGCTACCGACTTTGTAAAACCAATAATACCTGCTTTGGAAGAAGCATAATTAGCTTGCCCTGCATTCCCCCGAATACCAACTACCGAAGTGATGTTAATGATTGAGCCATTTTTTGCTTTCATCATGGGTTTTAGAACAGCTTTGGTAAGATTGAAAACGGATTTGAGATTTACATTGATAACTTTATCCCATTGTTCTTCGGTCATACGCAAGAGCAAGCCATCTTGGGTGATTCCCGCATTATTAACCAAAATATCAACCGTGCCAAAGTCTTGCAAAACTTGATTGACAAGTTCTTCGGCTTGTTTATAGTCAGAGGCATCGGAGCGATAACCTTTGGCAAAAACACCTTCGGCTTGTAGTTCAGCCTCTAAGGCTTGTCCCTTTTCTACACTGGAAAGATAAGTAAAAGCTACTTTTGCTCCTTGTTTGGCAAATTCTTTGGCAATTGCTCTGCCAATTCCTTTGGAAGCCCCCGTAATTAAGGCTACTTTATTGTCTAATAACTTCATCGCTTAAAAATTTTTAGGTTTAGGGCTTCAAAAATGAAAAAAAACTCAAAAAAACGAAAAAATCATTGTGTTTTTTTGAGGTGTCTTTTTTGTAAAACCTCCATTACTTGGTTCAAAGAAAGATTTTTGGCTTCCAAAAGCACTAAGAAATGAAAAAGCAAATCAGCGGCTTCACACAGAAAAAGTTCTTGATTTTCGTCTTTGGCTTCAATAATCAGTTCTACAGCTTCTTCACCTACTTTTTGGGCAATTTTATTGATACCTTTGGCAAAAAGCGAGGCAGTGTAAGAAGTCTCAGGAATTTGGTTTTTGCGTTCTTGAATGATTTTTTGCAGATGTTCTAAAAAGTGCAAATTACTTTGATTAGTTTCTGCAAAACACGTATCTTTACCTGTATGGCATACAACGCCTTGTGGTTCGGCTTTGATGAGAATAGTATCTTGGTCGCAATCTATTAGAATTTGTTTGACTTTCAGGAAATTGCCCGATGTTTCGCCTTTTGTCCATAGTCTTTGTTTGCTTCGGCTGAAAAAAGTTACTATGCCTTCATTACAAGTTTTCTCGTAGGCTTCTTGGTTCATATAGCCTAACATCAAAACTTTTTGCGTATAAAAATCCTGCACAATAGCAGGAAGTAAAGTTTCAGGATTTTTGAAAGTGGGTGTATTCATATACTCAATGAAAAGAAATTTTTAAGCCTAAGGACATAAAAACCACGCTATCAGGGTCTTTAATTCCTCCGATACAGACATATGTTCAAAAATATTCAATTTTTCTGCAAATTTTTTAGCTTTGAGCTTGCTTATTACAATGGATAATCTGGGGTTTCAAGTGAGTAGGAAATGATACTTTTGCTTCTTCTTCGCTGCTATTAAAATCAACATTATTCAGGTCAATCCAAAGTTATGATTTTCATAACTTATCCAATTTGCTGCATTTGCTTCAATTCTGCTTCTAAGCGGTCTTGCATACGTTTGCAGATGTTTTCCATTTCCATAGCCATAATTTCATCACCCGTAGCAATGCGAATAGTATCAGCAAGCCCTGAAATAGTTTCTATGCAAAAACGCTTCATTTCCATTACCTCCATTTCTTTTGTCCATAGGTCAATTTTGAGTGTTCCTTTGCCCCAACCATCCCATATTGATAGAGCTATGGCTTTGGCTTGTTCTAAACCTTGTTGTGGTTTTTGCGTAGCATCCCAGTGAATTTGCTCACAAACATTATTTTCATCAAGAGTAACGTTGAGCGTAATGGTTTCCTTTCGCATAGAAATATGATTTTTCCTTCAAAACTTTTTTCCCTGCTAAAAAGTTCAATGCAAAGCAAAATTGCTTGAAAATTAACATTTAGCCTCAATCAAGAAACATTAGGTTCAGATTTGCAACTTCAAACTCTCTCCAAAGCCAAACGAATGAGTTCATCAATAGTTTTTTCAGCGTTTTTGGAAAATTCTTGGGTGATGCGATTGGCAACTATGGCATTGAGCGAAAGCATTTCGTGTCCCAGCAAGCGA
>JANWZC010000139.1 GCA_025054975.1 Raineya sp. | reverse complement strand
TAGGCTTCATAATGATTGCGATAACGAAAAAGATTAACAATGTAATTGCCCAAATATAACAAATAAAACGGCAAAACTAAAAGTTCTTTTTGCTGTTGCAGATGAATTTCCTCGTGATTCATTAAGTATTTATCTTTGCGTAAGTGTCTGTATTTGAGCAAAATAAAGGGATACAAGGCAACCCCTTGAACATTTTTGAGAAAAGGAACATAAAGAATTATCTTGAACATTATTCTGCTTTTTTCAATACAAAAATGAATTTGCTGCCTTTTCCTTCTTCGCTTTCTACCCAAATATCGCCATCGTTTTTTCGGATAAATTCTTTACACAAAAGTAAGCCAAGTCCTGTACCCTGTTCGTTGTCTGTACCTTTGGAACTTTTTACACCACCAATCTGAAAAAGATTTTGTTTTACGTTATCGGGTATGCCCACGCCATTATCTTCTACTTCTACCCAAACTTTTTCACTTTGGTAAAAGGCTCGTACTCGTACTAAACCTTTTTTGTTTGTGAATTTTAAGGCATTAGTAAGTAAATTTCTCAAAACAAACTTGATATGATTGGGGTCTGCGTAAGTCATGAGTAGAGGTTGAAGTTCATATTGGAGGTCAATTTCTTTTTTTTCAAAAAGAATACTTGAAAGTTCAAGTTCTTCTCGGATTATTTCGTTGAGAATAAAAACTTTGGGATTAAACTCAATACGCCCCATTTGGCTTCTTGCCCACGTAAGCAAATCTTCTATCAGTTGTAAGACATTTTTAAGTGAAGCGTTGAGGTCATTAGAAATTTTTTTAACTTCTTCGGTAGTCATTGCATCGGCATAATTAGAAAGTAAATTCGTAAAGCCCAAAAGCGAATTGATAGGACTACGAAGGTCGTGAGCAATGATAGAAAAAAATTTATCTTTGCTTTCATTGAGTTCTTCTAATTGTCTTTTTTGCTCTTGGATTTGCCACAAAGCCTGACTAATTTTTTTGTTTTTTTCTTCAATCTCATCTCTTTGAGCCTCAATTTCAGCTTTTTGCTGTTCAATTTCTTCATTTTTAATTCGCAAGATTTGATTATCTCGCTCTCGGATGTAGTAGCGATAATAATAAAAGCCAAGAGCAATCAAGATTATAAAAATAATAACAATAGCTATGATAATAGATGTAAGCCAAAGTCTTTTTTGCCTTTCGTTTTCTAATTGTTTTTCCAGCATCAGTTGGTCTTGAATAGCTTTTTCTTGCCTGAAAATATGTTCTTCACCTCTACCCGCATAAATATCATATACCACTTCCAAGTTTTTTGAGCCAAGGTATTTTTGTAAGATTAAGTTTCTGGCTGCTCGGAATTGAGCACTTTGAGCATATTTTGCAATAGGTTCGTGCCAATCGTGATTTTTAGGCATAATAAAAGCATTTCCCTCACGAATACGCTTGAAAATAAATTGCCTCTTGATGGGATATTTTTGTTGATAATATTGCAAATAAATAGGCAAATCTATAAAGCCAAAAGCATTTGCATTTTGGCTGATAAGTTCTATAAGATTTTCTGTACCTCTTGCATATTTAATTTGAAAGGGCGGAAGAGTAGAGTCAGTTTTAGCGATTTGTTTTTGTAAATCAATTAAATCTTTTTCATAGGTACTTCCTTCGGCTGTGTAGGCAACATACCGATGAGCATCTTTGTAGAAACTCATACTATCTAAATACAAAGGTACAGCTTCGTTGGAAATCATTACTGAGATATCAGGCAGATAATTGAGAAAAAAATCTAAATATTTTTTTCGTTCCGCAGTGATTGAAAATGCTGCTGCACCTATGTAACAACCTTTTTGTTCTTTGATGAGGAAAAGTACATGGTTAAAATTAGTTATTTCCTTCCAGTCTAACTCAACTTTCACTTGATATTCTTTTCTGATAAATTTCAAAAAATCTTTCAGCAAATCTGCTTCAATGCCCAACATGACCATGTTTTTTTGATAAATAAAAGGCTCTAATTTAGTCCATAAGACCACTACTTTTCCTTTTTTCTTAGTCAAAATTTCTTTCCAACTACTTGAAGCAGGCGGAATTTTTAAGTCTTGTTGAGCATAAACAGAAAAATTATAAAGACATAGGAAAAAGCATCCTATGCCAAAAACAAATGCAGCCACATGAAGTTTTTTCAAAAAATTATGTAGTTTCGTCAGGTAGAATTTCCACATCTTGCACTAAAACTTTTTGAGCGATAGCTTTACCTGTTTGGGTAGCGGCAAGACCTCCAAGAGCTGTTTCTTTATAGCGAGTTTCCATACTTTGTCCAATTTCGCCCATAGCTTGCACACATTCATCCACAGGAATAACCGCATCTACATCTGCTAGAGCTATTTGAGCAGAGGAGTAAGCAATAGCTACTCCACTAGCATTTCGTACGATACAAGGTACTTCTACTAATCCTGCTACAGGGTCGCATACCAGCCCCAACGTGCATTGTATAGTAATAGCTACGGCATTGAAGACCTGTTGAATGTTGCCACCCAAGCAATATACAATAGCTCCTGCTCCCATTGCAGCTGCTGAACCTGTTTCTGCTTGGCAACCTCCTACTGCTCCTGCTATTCCTGCATTACGTTCAATGATAAGAGCAATACCTGCTGCCACCAGCAATCCTTCCCAAATCTTGCGGTCTTCTAAATGATGTATCTGTTGAAGTGTGTATAAGATACCAGGTAAAATCCCCGAAGCCCCTGCGGTAGGAGCCGCAACGATACGTCCCATACAGGAATTTACTTCTTTTGCCGCCATAGCTCGAGCAATTAGTGCCTGAAACTCTTTGGAAAGTACTGCTACCGAACTCTGAAATACTTTTTTAGCTCCATTATTGACCATGCCCGAGCGAGAAGTCATATCTTCGGTAAGACCTGTTTGTATAGCTTCGCACATTACGCGATAGGCTTTTTGAATATGTTCCCAAATTTCAGCTTCTGTACGTCCTTTTTGTTCCATTTCATATTCCAAAACAGGTTGATACAAAGGCAAATTGTGCGTTTCACAATAGCTTTTCCAACTCCGAAAATCATCAAATAAAATACCCATAAACCCAATTGCGTTTTAGTACATCAAGCAAATATACAATTTTTTTTTGAATTAAAACATCTTTTTTGAGCAAACAAAATTGCTCTTCATAGAGAGTCAGTTTGTCAGTTTTTTTACCAAAAACTTTTTTATCCGCTTTATTAGAGAAGGACCCTCGTAGATAAGTCCTGTATAAATTTGCACAAGGTCGGCACCTGCTTGCAGTTTTTCAAAGGCATCGTGGGGTGAAAAAATCCCCCCAACTCCTATAATAGCAAAACGTTTTTGTGCCTTTTGAGCAAGATAAGCAATTACTTGCGTAGCACGCTCTCGCAGAGGCTTACCACTCAAACCACCTGCTTCACTACATAAACTTGACCTACTTTTTAGATTTTCCCTTGCGATAGTAGTATTCGTAGCAATAACACCAGCAATTTGAGCTTCCAAAACAATTTCTACGATATCATCAAGTTGGCTTGGGGTGAGGTCAGGGGCGATTTTCAGAAAAATAGGCTTGGCTCGCTCTTTTTTCTGATTTTCTGTTTGCAAGGTAAGCAAAATTTGCTTCAAAGGTTCTTTTTCTTGCAAAGCACGTAAATTCGGCGTATTAGGCGAACTTACATTCACCACAAAATAATCCACAAAATCAAATAATTGCTCAAAGCAAAAAAGATAATCTTCAAGGGCTTTTTCATTGGGAGTATCTTTATTTTTACCAATGTTGCCCCCTACGATAATATCAGATTTTCGCTTTTTTAAGTTTTCAATGGCTTGCAAAATTCCGTCATTATTAAAGCCCATTCGGTTGATGATAGCCTTATCTTTTCTGAGACGAAATAAGCGAGGTTGAGGATTGCCACTTTGCGGCTTGGGAGTAAGCGTACCTATTTCTATGAACCCAAATCCAAAAGTTGCTAACTCATCAATAGCAACGGCATTTTTATCAAAACCTGCTGCAAGTCCTACGGGGTTAGAAAAGTACAAACCTGCTACCTGCCGAGCAAGAGCAGGATTTTCATAGTGATAAATTTTACAGAAAATTGTTTTCAAAAAATTAGAACGAAAAATTACTTTCAGCAAAGCAAAAGTGAAATGATGTGCTTTTTCAGCAGGCAATAAAAAAAGGAAAAAACGTATAATCTTGTAAAACATACAAGTTTTTTGCAAATTCTTGCAAAATTAGTGTTTTTTATGCTAAAAATTATGTACCACCAATAATTTCATCAGGGTTGTAGCCAAGTTCTCGTAATTTTTGGGTTAGCAGTTCTTTTTCTTTGGCTAATTTTTCTAACTTTTCTCTTGTTTCTTCTAACTCTTCTGTTATTTCAGTATAAGAGGCAAAACGCTCACCTGTGGGCTTGTAGATGTGTAAAGTATTTTCATCAAGCAAAAACCGAATCCCCAAAAGCGGACTTTGCCACTCGTTGGGGTTTTCAATTTCTTTGAAATGCTCTCCTTCACGTATCCACACAAGGAGTTGGTTTTTATCGGAGTCGTAGAAGTAATATTCCTGTACGCCATAGTTTTGGTAAAAAATAAGTTTTTGTAGCATTTCGGCATGAGAATTACAAGGAGAGTTGATTTCAAAAACTACTTGTGGAGGAATATTATCTTCTTCCCATTGCTTGTACGAACCTCTATAGCCTTTGGGTCTGCCAAATACTACAAATACATCGGGGGCTTTGCGAATATGGGGTTTGCCTTCTTCGGGATACCAAAGCAAATCGCCTGCTACAAAAACATCAGGATTTTTGGAAAATAGTGCTTCCAAACCTTCTTTAATAAGCACAATCCACTTGAATTGCTCTGTATTATCAGCCGTACGATTGCCATCTGAATCAGGGTAGATGATAGTCTGTGATTGTTTTTTGGTCAAGATAGTCATAAACTTGCCCGTTTTTTTCAAATATACGAAAAAACTTCAACTTTGCACAGAAATCAGCACTTTTCAAACTATTCTCCACACTTTTTCGTTTTGCTTACGAAAAAATCAATTTTTATGCCTTACCTAATTCCTCGCTTTCTAACTATTCTGCTTTTTCTACTGCTAATAGACTACATTACTTTTAGAGCCTTGAAAGTAGCTTTGCGTGGTGCAACAGTTTTCAAACGCAAACTTTGGTTTCGTGTTTATTGGTTAGTTAGCATTTTTTGTCTGTTGAGTACTGCTCTATATTTCTTTGGAATTTTCAGGGATATGTCTCCAATTCGCGTGTGGGTACAGGGATTTGTTTCGGTGGTGTATATCTCCAAAGTTTTTGTTGTCTTCTTTGTCCTATTTGAAGATTTGATTTTTTACGCAAGGAAATTTTTCAGTTTTCTGAACAATTTTGTAAAAAAAACAACCCCAACAGCTACTCAAAATACACAAGGCAAAAAAATCACGAGAGCAAAGTTTATTCATCAAGCGGGCTTGATAGCAGGGGCTATTCCTTTGGCTACGTTGAGTTGGGGTATTATTTCGGGGGCTCACGATTATCAAGTGCGAAGACGAAAAATTTATCTACCTCATTTACCTAAAAGTTTTGAAGGATTTACTATTGCTCAAATTTCAGACATTCATTCGGGGAGTTTCTACAACAAAACTGCTGTGAAAGGCGGTGTAGAGATGCTTTTAGCCGAAAAACCCAACCTCATACTTTTCACAGGCGATTTAATAAACAATCATCCTGACGAAATGCGAGAATATGTTAATGTTTTTGATAAGTTCAAAGCAGATTTTGGAGTTTATTCTGTAATGGGCAATCACGATTATGGCGATTATATTTTTGGCATTTCTGCACAAGAAAGAGCTAAATTGAGAAAAAAACTGCACGAAATTCACAAGGCTATGAATTGGCAGTTACTTCTTGATGAAAACAGGTTTATTGAACAAAATGGAGAAAAAATAGCTATCATTGGGGTTCAAAACTGGGGAACAGGCAATTTTCCGAAGTATGGTAATCTTTCAAAAGCCTATCAAGGTACACAAGAAGCCAAGGTAAAAATTTTACTTTCTCACGACCCCAGCCACTGGGATGCTCAAATACGTCCCGAATTTCCCGATATTGACCTCACACTTGCAGGACATACCCATGGTATGCAATTGGGCATTGAGTTTGGAGACTTTCGTTGGAGTCCTGTGCAATATCGTTACAAACAATGGGCTGACCTGTATCAAGAAAAAAATCATTCAGGCAAAATGCAATATCTTTATGTCAATCGTGGCTTTGGTTACATCGGCTACTTGGGTAGAGTAGGAATTTTGCCAGAAATCACTATTCTGACGCTTACAGCAAAGGGATAGAGTTTTTTATATACTACTCTTTTGGCACTTCACCTTTTTATTAACGTAACCAAAATTGTTCAATGTTCAAAATTATGAAAAGTAGTTTTACAGAAAAAACTATTCATCCCCCAACCCTTCCTTAAAAGGAAGCATTAAAACCAAATTTTTTCAACTATAAGATGCTTGTAACTTGTATGTCAATTTTACAAAGCCTAATCATACGAAAGTTTTTTCTTGAAAATATTCTTGGTGCAATTTTGTCATATTGCAAATTAAAAAATAAAAATTTTAGCGACATTTTGTCATAAAAATCTTTTTGGCTCATCTTTTGAGCAAGTATAATTAAAATTTTACCACTATGAACTTCAATCGTTATACTATCAAGAGTCAGGAACTTTTGCAGCATGCGAGTCAGATAGCATTGGGCAATCAACAGCCCATTATAGAAACAGGACATTTAGTGAAGGCATTGCTGGAAATAGATGAGAATACCATTAACTTTCTTTTTCAGAAATGCGGTGCAAGTAAAAGTTTTGTCAAAAATAAGGTAGATGAACTTATTACTACTTATCCCAAATCATCGGGAGAAAGTCCGTATCTTTCCAACGAGGCGGCGGCGGCTCTGCAACGTGCCGAACGTTATTTGA
>JANWZC010000138.1 GCA_025054975.1 Raineya sp. | reverse complement strand
AAAAAGTAGCAATCAAGGAAACAGGAATATCTATCAGAGGACGAATAGCAATGAGCCAATTTCGGAAAAAAAGATAAATAATCAGCACTACCAAGCCAAAGGCTATGAGTAAGGTTTCGGCAACTTCCTCAATGGATTTCTTAATGTACTTGGTAACATCATACAACACTTCAAAGCGAATATGCTCAGGAATTTCTTTTTTTAACTCCTCCAAGCGTTTGTAAAAATTATTAGAAATTTTCACGTAATTAGAACCTGGCTGTGGTACAATTGCCATAGCCAAACCACCGTTGCCATTGAGTTTCCAGTTGGTTTCCTCAATTTCCACACCCAATTCTACCTCTGCTACATCTTTGAGCCTTACAATGCCATCAGCCGTAGAGCGAATGATAACCTCTTCAAAATCTTTTTCAGTAGAAAGTTTGCCCAAAGTGCGAATAGTAAGTTCTGTCTGATTGCCAAAAACTTTGCCTGCGGGTAATTCTACATTTTCACGTAGCAAAGCCTGTTGGATATCATTGACGGTGATATTGTAGGCTTGAAGGCGGTCAGGTTTGAACCACAAACGCATAGCATAACGCTTCTCTCCGAAAATATTGATGCGGCTAACATCAGGAATAGTTTGCAATCGTTCTTGCAATACGTTTACTGCAAAATCATTGATTTCAAAAAGATTGAACTGCGTACTTTGTACAGCTAAAATAATGATAGGGTCTGCTGAAACATCTGCTTTGGAAACCACAGGCGGAGCATCTAAATCTTGTGGTAATTGTCGCAAAGCCTGACTAACCTTATCGCGTACGTCATTAGCGGCGGCTTCCAAGTCAATGCCTAATTCAAACTCTACCGTGATATTGCTCACCCCTTGCGAACTGGTAGAAGAGATTGTCCGAACTCCTTGTATGCCGTTGATTGCCTTTTCCAAAGGCTCGGTAATCTGACTTTCAATAATATCGGAATTTGCTCCTGTGTAAGCGGTGCGTACCGTAATGACAGGCGGGTCTATGGCAGGATAGTCTCTTACACTTAAAAATTTATATCCAATACCTCCGAAAAGCATCAGTATCAAAGACATCACAATAGAAAGCACTGGACGGCGAAGACTTAAATCAGCTATTCCCATAAACAGACTTTTTCACATAAAACGCAAAAAGCAAAGAATTTTTATGTTTTGAACAAGTTTTTTTGCTGAATTTTATTTTCTTGCTAAAAATTTGTAACTTGGTAACGCAAGTAAAATTCTGTTGTTATGGAAAAGAAACTCAAATTTGCTGTTTTACTTTCGGGTTGTGGTGTGTATGACGGAGCCGAAATTCACGAGTCGGTAAGTGTGCTTTTGGCATTGGACAAAATGGGCATAGAAGCCGTTTGCACCGCTCCGAATATTGAGCAACATCACGTTATCAATCATCTTACAGGTGAAGAAATGCCTGAAAAACGTAATGTACTTGTAGAAGCGGCTCGCATAGCTCGTGGTAATATCGTTGATGTAGCTAATTTGAATGTTGCCGAATTAGACGGCTTGGTAATGCCTGGTGGTTTTGGAGTTGCCAAAAACTTTACGAAATGGGCTTTTGAAGGTCCCGCAGGAGCAATTATTGAGCCTATCAAGAAGGTGATACAAGATTTTTACAAGGCAGGCAAGCCCATTGGAGCAGTTTGTATGTCGCCTACAACGGTGGCAAAGGCTTTGGAAGGCATTGCGAATGTACAACTTACCGTAGGCAATACCATTGAAAAATCTCCTTACGACATCAAGGCTATCAGCGAAGGTATCAATAGCACAGGCAGTACGGCTGTCATGGTGAGTGTAAATGAAGTTTTTGTAGATAAAGCCAATAAAATTGTTACAAGCCCCTGTTATATGATGGAAGCCAGTATTTCGCAGATATACGCAGGAGCAGAAAATACCATTGCCAAAATGAAGGAGTTAATAAGTACCTAAAAATTTGATTTAGCCATTCTTTTGGTCGTTGAGCAAACCGAAACGCCAAAAGAGTGGCTTAAAATGACTTCTCCTAAAAGAACATTTTTTCATAGTGCAATTTTCTTTCATTTATGTTTAGCGAAAGATTTTGGGATATTTTGAGAGCCTACATCAACGATGCCATAGACCAAGCATTAGAAGAAAGAGGTTTGGGCAAGAAAGGAAATACCCGAGAAAAAACTTACCAACAAAAAACAGCTTTTGAGGAGTTTGAGGAAACTTATCGCAAATACCAAAAATATCAACAGCAATATCAGTCTTATCAGCAAAAGCAACAGCAGTATCAAAAAACCTCTAACTATCAAACTCAAAACATCCAAGAATTAAGGTACTATGCGTGGTTGGAAGTGCCTGCGGGCAGTAGTTTTGAGGAAATCAAGAAATCTTACAAAAACCTGATGAAAAAGTATCATCCTGATAATTTTCATCATAACGAAAGCAAACGCAAAACCGCAGAAGAACTCTGTCAAAAACTCAACGAAGCCTATCAATATTTTGAGAAAAAATTTGGCAAAAAATAAAAATGAATTCTCCTTATCAAGCCTTGCGAATTTTGTCGTATGTTGCTTTGTTAGTTACTGCATGGAAAGTTTTTGAGCAATATCAGAAATTGTCGGGGAAAAAATTTTCTCCTCAAATCCCGCCCAAAAGTCAAGATTTGAAAGTTAAAAATGCTTGGATTGATAGCTTACAAAAAACTTACGGAAATCCCAAAAAAGAAAAAGAACCTCAAAAAATATCTACCCGTAAGGATACAAGTTTTGCCCCTCCCAAAAAAGCTAACGATACACTGCAACTAACCAACACTATCAAAACTGCTTTGGCTTATCCGAAAAATAATTTGGCGGTTTTACAATCTTTTTTTTCGGCTTTGCAGAGTTTGGAAAATGGTGCAAATGAGCATTTTCGTATTTTTTACTTTGCCGACTCGCAAATTGAGGGCGATAGAATTACAGCTTCCCTGCGTACTGCTTTGCAGGAAAAGGTAGGGGGGTGTGGTGTAGGTTTGCAAGGCTTTACAAATACCAACAATATCAAATTCACCATTCAGCAAGAAAATGACTCTAAACTTACCAATTACTTTTTGTTGGGCAAGCCTTTGCCTGAAAATACTCAAACTTACGGCATTTTAGGACAAACTTATTTGTATTCGGAAAAAGATACCTTTGCCTACACTATTTTTCGCAAGTCTGACAAGGCAAGTGAAAAGGCTCAAAAAGTAGAAAACTTAAAAATTTTGTTTCGCAACCCTAAAAAAGAGGTTCAAATAGAAGTTTTAGAGCAAGAATCCTTGATTTTTCAAAAAAAATTTGCTACAAGTTCAAAATTGCAGTTTGCAAGTGTTTCTTTGGAAAAAGAGTTTTCAGAAGTTAAAATCAATTGGCATTCTGTTCAAAGTCCTGAAATGTATGCAGTAGCTTTGGATTGCCATAGAGGCATTACCGTAGATAATGTTCCAATTCGTGGTAGTGCAGGACTTGAATTTACTAAAATGGATTTTCAACTCTTGCAAGCCCAAGCCGAATACTTGAAGCCTTGTTTGGTGATATTACATTTTGGCGTAAATGTAACCATGAACACCACTGATTTTAGTTTTTACGAAAGAAAAATGCTTGCACAAATCAATTTTCTGAAAAAAGCTATGCCCAAAGCCTCTTTTGTATTGGTGGGTATTTCAGATAGAGCCTACAAGACGGCATCGGGTTATGAAACATATCCTGCATTAGAAATTTTACGCAATACGCAGAAAAATATAGCTTTTCAGACAGGTTGTGCTTTTTGGGATTTATACGAGGCTATGGGAGGCAAAAACACTATGCCTTTATGGGTAGAAAAGGGTTTGGCAAGCAAAGATTTTACACATTTTACACTCAAAGGAGCTGAACTTATCGGCAATATGTTTTTTGAGGCTTTGTGGAGTGATTATCAAAGTTACAAAACTTTGCAGTAAAAAATCAGGATAATTCATCTTGCAGGTCTTTGTACATTTGTTCAAAACGCTTTCGGACTTTTTCCAAAAAATTTTTGTTTTGAGCCAGTTCTAAAACTTCTTTTTCGCTACACTCTAACTCACTAATTTTATAGGTTTGCTCTAATTGATTTTGCTCAAATTTCAGAATAAATTTCTGATTCCACCAAAATAGCGTAATGGTGAGCGAACCTTCGGAAAATTGTTGCAGTTGCTTCATGAGTTTGAAATCTTTTTCGTAAAAGATTGTTTGTTTGCAAAAGTAAAATTTTTCAGTGATAAACTTGCTGAAAAAGCATTTTAACGTATCTTTACAAGCTAAAAATCGCTAAAATGCCCTTAAACTCACCAGTAGTTGATTTATTTGTGCCTTGTTTCATAGACCAAGTACGCCCTCAGATTGCCTGGGCAACTATCAAGGTATTGCAAAAAGCGGGTTGTCGCGTGCGTTACAAGGCGAAACAAACCTGTTGCGGGCAACCTGCCTACAATGCAGGTTTTTGGAAAGAGGCTTGTAGTGTTGCTGAAAAATTTATCCGAGATTTTGATGATGAAAATGCTTATGTAGTATCTCCTTCGGCTTCTTGCATTGGTATGATTAGAAATGCCTACACAGATATTTTGAAAAATGAAAAAATTTTGCATAAATATTATAGCTTGCAGAAACGTGCCTTTGAACTCACAGAATTTTTAGTGGATGTTTTAGGTATTGAAAAATTAGGAGAAATTCGTTTTCCGCATCGTGTTACCTACCATGACTCATGTTCAGCACTGCGGGAATGTTATATTAGCGAGGCACCCCGAAAACTACTTCAAAACATTCAAGGTTTGGAATTAGTTGAAATCAAAAGTAATGAAACTTGTTGCGGTTTCGGTGGAACATTTGCAGTGAAGTTTCCTGCTATTTCTGAAGCAATGGCAGAGCAAAAATTAGAAAATGCTTCTCAAACTATGGCAGAATATGTAGTTTCTACTGATTTTTCTTGTTTGATGCACCTGGAAAGCTATGCTCAAAAAAACAATATTTCATTGAAATTCTTACATATAGCAGAAATTTTATCAAATGATTGCTGAAAAATTTGTTTTTTATCGTAAATTTTCAAAAATTTCCGTCCGTTATTAAATGCTACATTTATTATGTCTGTTGTAGATAAGTATCACCAGATTATCCAAAAGGAAAAAGTCTTACTTGCTTACAAAGGTTGCATTGATGGTGATACAGTAACTTATTTAATGAAGTTAGCAGAACAAAATATTGCTTCCATAAATGAAAAATTAATTATTAGAAAAAAAGTAATTAGTATTTTAGTAGAGGCAGTTCAAAACATTGTAAATTATTTTGCAGAAGAGTCATTAGATAAATCTTTTGAAAATGAGTCTTTTGTTATTCTCTCTATGCAAAACAATCAGTATGAAATTTACGTGGGCAATTACGTTTCAAGACATAGAATGAGAGCCTTGAAAAAACGTATTGATAATGTGAATATGATGTCGCCCGAAGATTTACAAAAAGTTTATTTAGATATTTTGGAAAATCCCAAAGTTTCTATTACACGTGGAGCAGGCTTGGGGCTAATAGATATGGCAAGGCGTACGCAGAATAAAATCAATTATTTATTTGCCGAACACGACCAAGACCATGTTCTTTTTATGATGAATATTAATGTAGCTCGTGTGAAAAATGTTGTACTTAGTTAAACTTCAACAATATGGAAAGCTTGATAATAGAAAATACGAACAAAACTCCCAAAGTTTTTTTTAATGCTTTAAGTGGAAAGATGGAATTAGTGGGCAGGTCTATTCCTGAAAACTCTTATCAATTCTATGAACCATTACTGCAATGGCTTGATGAATATGCCAAAAATCCACAAGAACAAACACATTTTACATTTAAGTTAGATTACTTCAATACAAGTTCTTCGATGTATATTTTGGGGATTTTGAAAAGATTGGAAAAGATGCACGCCGAAGGTAAAAAAGTGAGAGTATCTTGGTATTATGACTCGGAAGATGAAGATATGCTTCAAACAGGCGAGGATTTCCGACAAATCGTAAAAATTCCTATTGAAATGACTGAATTAGAAAGTTAAAACTTCAAAAAACAAAATTGATAAAGGCAAAGAAAAATTATTCTTTGCTTTTTTTGTGAATTTTATGGCTACTATAACCCAACAAAAAAGTAAAAGTTTAGGCAGTTATCCGTATGCAAGCGTAATGACAAGCATCACCATTGCACTGATAGCTTTGGGAGTGCTTCTGATGTTAATTTTGGGTATAATCAATTTTGCTGAAAGAGTAAAAGAAAATATTGAAGTGCAAATTATGCTGGATAACGGCTTGGAAAATGAACAAATCACCCAACTTCGCCAATTACTTTCAGAAAAAAAATATGTCAGAAAATTTGGTGGGCAAGCCGATATTACTTTTAAGCACAAAGATGAAGCCGCCAGAGAACTCATTAGAGACTTGAAAGAAGATTTTATTACTTTACTTGGTGAAAATCCTTTGCGTCATTCTTTTTTCATTCGTATCAAGTCTGAATTTTGCAACAAAGAGAGTTTAGAACAAATCAAAAAAGAGATTGAGCAAGTTAAAGGGGTTTTTGAAGTTGCATATGCCCAAGAATTTTCCGAAGAGGTCAATCAAAATGTAGCTATGGTGAGTTTTGTGTTATCGGCGTTTGCCTTGTTTATGATGATTATCGTGGTGATACTGATTCACAATACTATTCGTTTGGCTTTATTCTCTCAACGTTTTATTATTCGTACTATGCAGTTGGTGGGTGCAACGGATTCTTTTATACGCCGTCCTTTTTTGCTTACAGCTTTTTGGCAAGGACTATTGAGCGGACTGATAGCTTTTATTATCATTTACATAAGTTTGCCCTACTTGAATGTAGGTTTTATCAGACTTTCTGAAATGTATACTCCCATGCAAATCTTGATAATTGGAGGAATTTTAATTGTTCTTGGAGTGCTATTAAGTGTTTTTAGCTCTTTCAGGGCTGTCAATAAATATCTTTCTATGAATTTAGATGAATTGTATTGAAAAATGCTTTTACTCTGCTTGCAGAGTACTTTTTGTAAAA
>JANWZC010000137.1 GCA_025054975.1 Raineya sp. | reverse complement strand
AAAAGTTGACCAGTTAAAAAACCTGAATTTATTAGGTAACCAAATTAGTGATTTATCTTCTTTACAGGTATTAAGTCAATTACAAATCTTGTATTTAAATCGTAATCAAGTTTATGACTTATCTCCTTTATACGCACTACATCAATTGCGAACATTAGATTTACAAGATAATCAAATTAGCGATTTATCTCCTTTACAAGCATTAAACCAACTACAGACTTTGAATTTACAGAACAATCGGATTAGTGACGTATCTTCTTTGAAAGGATTACGCCAATTACAAACTCTCAATTTAGGTAAAAACCAAATTCAGGAAATTTCTTTTGCTTTTTTAGATAGCTTACCTGGTTTGCAGACACTCTACTTATTCGGTAATCCTATTCAAAATATCCCAAAAGAAATTTTTGATAAAGCCTATGAAAATGTTTTGAAGCCAGTGCGTAATTATTTGCTTGCTTTAACGTGAGTTATTATGGTTAAAATTTTGATTTACAAGTATTTATGAAATTTACCTACAATTTATACTTTTTCAACCACCCTTTAATCCCCTTCTTGAGGCTTGGGTTTGAGTTGTTGAGTAAAATTGAAGCCTGCTCAACTTCCAAAGAAGGGGAACTTAGGTTGGTACTGAAAATTTGACTTTCAGGCGTAATAGCTCCCATCGTCTTTGAGGAGGGTTTTTAGAATTATATTTGCCCAAGATTTGCAATATAACTCATTTTGAAAGTTCATTCAGGCTTATGCATCAATATTGGCATATTTGGCATTCTTTTCAATGAACTCACGACGAGGTGCAACTTCATCTCCCATAAGCATTGAAAAGAGGTGGTCAGCTTCAGCAGCGGACTCAATGGTTACCTGTTTGAGCAAGCGATTTTCAGGATTCATAGTAGTTTCCCAAAGTTGTTCGGGGTTCATTTCTCCCAAACCTTTGTAACGCTGTACTTGAACGCTATCTTCTTTACCTTCGGCAAGTTCGGCAATGGCTTTACGGCGTTGTTCTTCTGTCCAGCAGTAGATTTGTCTTTTACCTTTTTTCACCAAGTATAAAGGAGGCTGAGCAATATACAAATAGCCTTGCTCAATGATTTCACGCATATAACGGAAAAACAAAGTAAGTATCAAAGTACGAATATGACTACCATCTACATCAGCATCGGTCATGATGATAATTTTATGGTAGCGTAATTTTTCCAAATTAAGGGCTTTTTCATCAAATTCACCTGACTCGTCTTTTTTGCCGAAAGTAATTCCCAAAGCTGTAATAATGTTCTTGATTTCTTCACTATCGTAAATTTTGTATTCCTGAGCTTTTTCTACATTCAGAATTTTACCTTTCAGAGGTAGAATGGCTTGAAAATTACGATTTCTACCTTGTTTAGCACTTCCACCTGCACTATCCCCTTCTACTAGAAAAATCTCACAAAGAGCAGGGTCTGATTCGACACAATCAGCGAGTTTGCCTGGTAAACTGGTACTTGCTAATACATTTTTACGTTGCACCATTTCGCGAGCCTTGCGAGCCGCATGACGAGCCTGTGCCGCAAGAATAACTTTATCAATGATAAGTTTAGCAATTTTAGGATTTTCCTCCAAATATGTTTCTAAATTCTTGCTCACCACACTTTCTACGACTCCTCGTACTTCTGAATTACCTAATTTTGTTTTGGTTTGCCCTTCAAAAAGAGGTTCAGGGACTTTCACGGAAACAACAGCTGTCAGCCCTTCACGGAAATCATCTCCTGTGATGTCAATTTTTAATTTTTCTAACATTCCGTTTTTTTCGGCATAGTTTTTCAGGGTACGCGTCAGAGCGGCACGAAATCCTACAATATGCGTTCCACCTTCCAAAGTATTGATATTATTGACGTAAGAGCAAACATTTTCATTGAAAGAGGTATTGTACTGCAAGGCTACTTGTACGGGAATTTCACCTTTATCATCCTCAAAGTAAATAGGTTCAGGAATAAGTTTTTCGCGGGTATCGTCCAAGTAAGCAACAAATTCTTTCAAACCACCTTCTGAATAAAATTCTTCGTATAAGGGATTTCCATTTTCATCTTTTTCACGCAAATCGGTAAGTGTGATGCGAATACCTTTATTGAGAAAAGCTAACTCACGCAAACGCGTAGCAATGGTTTCGTATTTATACTCAGTAGTTTGAAAAATTGAGTCATCTGGTTTGAAATGAACTTTGGTGCCTGTTTTGTCGGTAGTACCAATTTCTCGAACATCGTACAAAGGTTTGCCCAAACTATATTCTTGCTCAAAAATTTTACCTTGTCTATACACAACCACATGCAGATGCTTGGAAAGAGCATTCACACAAGAAACACCTACCCCATGCAAACCACCCGAAACTTTGTAACTACCTTTATCAAACTTACCACCTGCATGAAGGACGGTCATTACGACTTCCAAAGCAGAACGTTGCTCTTTGGGGTGCAATTCGGTGGGGATACCTCTCCCATTATCTTGCACAGAAACAGAATTATCCTCATGTATAACAACATCAATTTTATTACAATAGCCTGCTAAGGCTTCATCAATAGAGTTATCCACAACCTCCCAAACCAAGTGATGCAGTCCTCTAATGCCTACGTCTCCGATGTACATACCCGGACGCTTACGAACCGCTTCTAAACCTTCTAACACTTGGATATTTTCGGCAGTATAGGAATTATGGATTTGCTCGGCTTGTGCGGGATTTTCTACTAAATTACTCATAAGGTTTTTGGGTAAAATTCCTTGATTTTCAAACATACAAAGGTATGAAAATTTTAGAAAAAGAAAAAACTTCCCCAAACAAAAAAACCTTACAGGCAATTTGCCCATAAGGTTTTGTCAGGGTTTGAGAACCTTGCTTTCAATTAAGCGATTTCAATGGTTCTTACAGGTTTTTTCTTGGCTTCCTCTTTTTTGGGGATATTGATGAGCAATACGCCATTTTCATAGCTGGCTGAAATTTTGTCGCTATCCACGCTGTTAGGAAGCACAAAACTTCTTTGGAAACTGCTGTAACTAAACTCTCTGCGAGTGTAGTTGGCATTTTTTTCCTCTTTTTCGTCTTTGCTTTCAGAGGAAATAGTGAGTACGTTGTGGTCAAGATTGATGTTAAAATCCTCTTTCTTTTTGCCAGGTGCAGCAAGTTCTACGCTGAATGCGTCTTCATCTTCACGAATATTCACCGCAGGCACAGTAGCCAAAGGTGAATTCTTGAAACCCCAATCATTAGTGAAGAAATCATCAAAGATTGATGAGAAAGTGGGGAACAATGAGCTGTTTCTTTTTACGAGTGTCATAGTTGTATCGGGTTTTGGTTGAACATTCTTTTTGACGTTTTCACTTACCTTTATAGCGAAATGCTTGCCAAAACCTTTTTTCGTGTTTTTTGACAGATTTTAGAGAAAAGACAATGTCAATTTGTCTGTTTTTGAAGGGTTTTTGCAAAAGATAACGACAAAAAGTCAGTACAACCAAGTAGTGCGATAGTCAAACTCGTGGATATTGGAGTCTAAAACCCTACCATTTTCGCATTTTAGCACACGAGCAGGATATTTTTCAAGAAAATGATAATTATGTGTTGCCATGAGAATAGCCGTACCACTACGATTGATTTGGATAAAAATCTCCATGATTTCATCTGCTACTTGGGGGTCTAAGTTGCCTGTGGGTTCATCGGCAAACAAAATAAGTGGTTCATTGATTAAAGCACGGGCAATAACAACACGTTGTTGCTCTCCTCCTGAAAGTTGATGAGGCATTTTATTGCCTGCTGTACCCAAACCCACCTTCAAAAGCACTTCGGAAAGCCGTTGTTTGATTTTAGAACTATCTTTCCAACCCGTGGCACGCATAGCAAAAAGTAGATTTTCAGTTACGTTTCTATCCATAAGTAACTGAAAATCCTGAAATACGATACCAATTCTTCGGCGAAGATAAGGAATTGTTTTACGAGAGATTTGATAAAGTTGGAAGCCTGCCACTATAATATCACCACTATAAAGTGGTAGGTCGGCATATAGAGTTTTCAGCAAGGAAGTTTTGCCGCTCCCCGTTCTGCCAATCAGATATACAAACTCCCCTTTGGCAATTTCAAAAAATACATCACTCAAAACTACATGTTGTTTCTGAAAAATGGTAGTATCCTTGACCGAAACCACAGGCTCATTGCTGAAAATCATAATTCTAATTTTTGCAATTTTCCGAAAGGCAAATTTTCAATAAATTTCTGTAATTCTGTTTCTTTCCCTTGCAAATTAAATTTCTCTAAATTTTTCAGAGGTCTATCGGCACGGAAGTACGCCACCAATACAAAATTTTCATCACGTAGCTGAACGTAATCAGGAATTTTTGCCTTGCCTTTTACTTTGATGATATACATAAGTTTAGACATTAGACATTAGACACAAGACACAAGACGTTATAAAATAAGACACAAGATAAAGTTGCTTTTTTGACTTCTTGAAGTCTTAACGCAAAAAGTTACAAAAGGTTTCAGAATTGTTTGCAAAGATACTTTATTTTTTTGTAAAACTTTCTTTATCAAATTAAACTTTGTGTAACCAAAACCGCCTTTTTTTCACAATTAAATGATGTTTTTGTAAAAAAAGATTCAAATTGTCTTAAAAGCATAGTAGTAATTTTACCAAACTAAAAATTACTACTATGAACAAATTTTTCAACACGCTTGTAGCTTTATTAGTTTCTACTTTTGTTGTTGCTCAAAATACCCTTTATTTGGGCGTAGGCTCAAATATCAGCAAATCGGCTGAAATGCAAAAAACTACCGAAGAACTTGCTCAATATCTTTCTGAAAAATTGGGCGTTCAGGTGAAAATCAATTCGCTAAAACCGGGCAAAACCATTGAACAAATACAGGAAGGCAAACTTGATGTAGCCTTGATGAATACGTTTGGTTATGTGATTGCCTCTTCGGAAGCAAATATAGAGGCTTTGGTCGTGGTGGCTAATGAAAAAAAAGAACCTATCACTTATCAAAGTTGTATTTTGGCTCATCCTTCTACAAAAATCAAAACGCCTGCCGACTTGAAAAAAGAAGCTACTAATCACATTTTTGGCTTTGTAACAGCTTCTTCAACCTCTGGGCATTTAGTACCTCGTTTGTATTTGAATAAACAAGATTTACAACCTGAAATATCTTTTCGTGATGTAATTTTTGCAGGTTCGCATAAAGATTTAATTGAAAAGGTAAGTAAAAATGAAATTCGTGTAGGAGCAACTTCTTACAACGATTTACAAGAACTTGTGAAAGCAGGCATGTATCAAATGAGCCAATTCAATGTAGTTTGGATTTCTGAACCTATCACCAATGGACCTGTAAGTGTAAGAAAAGACCTCAACCCTACTCTTAAAAAGAAACTTCAAGAGGTTTGGCTCAATTTGCCTACGGATAATCCTACGCTTAATGCCAAAATAGTAAAATTATGGCACAATACTTCGGCAAGTTCAATTTACATTCCTGCCCAAGATAAATTTTACGATTCTATTCGTCAAATGGCAAACTCAATGGAAGAAATTAGTGTTTTAGTAGGTTTGTACGCAGAATAATAAATTTGGCAATTATACTTAATGAAACTTGGGATATACCTCTTCTTTTGGTGTTTTAGCTTTGTTGTCGAGCATACTTATTCCACCGAATTATCTCCTGCAACAAGACCCAAAACCACAAAAAGCATAAGAAACTATTTCTACAGAACGTTTGGGATAAAAAAGTTCAACAGTAAATTAGGAGAGTACATAAGTATGGCATAAATACCTTTTAGCAAAAGAATTAACTTCTTTACATAAATCCTAATTCTAATTTGGCTACGTCGCTCATCATATCGGTAGAGTAGGGAGGGTCAAAAGTAAGTTCTAATTCTACTTCATTTACGCCTTCAATGGCTTTAATTTTGTCTTTAACTTCCTGTGGAATGGTTTCTGCCGAAGGACAATTAGGTGAAGTTAGAGTCATTTGGATATACACGTTGTTGATAGGGAAAATTTTTAAGTCGTAAATCAAGCCTAATTCCCAAATATCCACAGGAATTTCAGGGTCATAAATGGTTTTGAGTGTTTCTATTACTTTTTCTCGCAAATTAGGTATTTCAGTCAAGTTGCTCATGGTTGTAAAATTTAAGATTATGGTTAAAAAAGCCAAGTAAATCCCAACAAAATTGAAAGTATGCGATTTCTACTTTCAGCTGAATAATAAAAATCAGGATTGGGCAAGGTGTAAGGAGTATAACTGCTTCTGAAAGGTGTATAAGTAATTGTCAAATCCCAAGCGGTATATTGTCCATATACTCCCAAACCTCCTGTATAGCTGAAAATATTACGACTGAGGTCATCTAATTTAATTTTGTAAGGGTCTTGGAAATAAGTTGTTCCCAATCTTGCCCGAAAAGTATCTACTCTTGCCTCCAACCCTGCTCGTAAATTCAAAGCTGTGCCATAAAGATTTTTAATAGTACGATTATCAGCATCTAAACTAAATGAACCTGTGTTATCATCTACATTCAGATTCATACTTCCATAAGACACCCATTCAGCTTCGGCAGTGAAAAAACCATATTTCTGAAACTGAATAAAAATTCCCGTATTTATTCGCCAAGGCGAAGAGTAAAAATAGTCTAATTGAGATTGTACCATTTTACGAGTAACAGGAGCAAAAGAAGTTCCTGCAAAAGTAGCAGTCATTTCGTTATCGTCAATTTCAGTAAGCAGGTAAGCCGTAGGAGATTGCACCGAAGCTCCTATTCTAAACATTTCTACGGGTCTGTAAATAAAACCAAAATTTAGTTGTAGTCCTCCACCTGTTACGCTTCTTTGATTAGCAAGTGTAAAACTCTGTAATTCGTTGGCTCTTGCCTGACGCGTGAGATTTTCTTCATAAGTAGTAGCAAGTTTGTAACGAATGCTACCTACCGCTAAACCTGCACCAAAATAAAACTTTTGACCGATTCTACCTCCGTAAGAAATGTTTATCATAGTTTCACCTCCACGTACTATATAGCTTTCCCGCTGACGAATAGGAGCTACTAAGTTGTCATTTACGTCTCTGAATTCAGTAT
>JANWZC010000136.1 GCA_025054975.1 Raineya sp. | reverse complement strand
AGCTCTTTTTGCGGGGCTACTCACTATTAGCTCTAATCTGATATTCTTTGCTTTCAGGAATGCCCCCATAGCAGGAGCATCTTTTTTACCTCTGCGATTCAAAGGGCGTTCAAAATCACTGAGTTCAGGTTCTTTCCAACTAGATTTAGCGTGGCGAAGTAAATAGAGTATCTTCATAAAGACGCTGAAAGGTTGTATTTTTCGGTAAAATTAGAGCAAAAAGCTATAAATTCCAACAGCCTTGAAAATAAATCTGAAAAAATTTGGCAAAATCTAATTTTTTTGTACCTTTGCACCGCCCACGACCAGCTCCTGCTGAACTCCCCCAGGGTTGAAATATACAGCAAGGGTAGGTGGTTGAGCGGTGCGATGGGCTTTTTTGTAAAGAGTTTTTCAATGAAAAAATTAGCTACGCTTCAAGTCGGTAATCAACTCTTTACATTTGACCTTTCCCAACCCTATGACCTTTCCCTTCCCATACGAGATGGCTCTGAAAATCCGAATTGTTACGGTGCAGAAAATCCTGTTTTTGAGACTATCCGAGCAAAGAATTTTATTGGCAGTGTAGCTTTGGGAGGCTCTTGTAATTATCAAAAAATTACGCTTACTCCCCATGGCAATGGCACGCATACCGAATGCTATGGACATATCTCTGCCGAAAAAGCTACCATAAATACTTTACATAAAGATTTTTTTGCATTAGCTCAACTTATTACACTTACGCCACAACCTCACAATGAAGATAAAGTCATTTTTTGGGAACAGATTGAGCCTCTTTTGTTGAAACATTTGCCTCTGGAAGCTCTTATCATTCGCACCTTGCCCAACGAATTAAGCAAAAAAACTCGCAATTACAATCAAACCAATCCACCTTATTTAGATAGCAAAATTGGAGAAAAATTAGCAGAACGCAATATTTTACACCTTTTGGTAGATTTACCTTCGGTAGATAAAGAAATAGACGGAGGCAAACTCGCTATGCACAAGGCTTTTTGGCAATATCCCCACGCAATTCGCCATACAGCTACCATTACCGAATTAATTTTTGTAGAAAATCATATTCCTGATGGCATTTATCTATTGAATTTGCAAATCATCAGCCTTGAAACAGATGCTTCTCCGAGCAAACCTATAATTTTTCCTATTTCTCAATGATTGCCCCTTCAAAACAAAAGGATATTCGTTCAAAAATTCCTTTTTTCTAAAAAAAATTCTAACTTTGCAAACTTCAAAGAATTTGAGGGGTATAATTTTTGTAAGAAAAGTTTATGCAAGAAGTTGATAAAGAACACTTGCCCAAACACATTGCAGTTATCATGGACGGCAACGGCAGATGGGCAAAACAAAAAGGTGCGATGCGAGTGTTCGGACATAAAAATGCCATTCAATCGGTGCGAGAAACTACCGAAGCCTGTGCTGAACTAGGCATTCAGTATCTTACGCTGTATGCCTTTTCTACTGAAAACTGGAATAGACCTCGCAAGGAAGTAGATGCTCTCATGAAACTTTTGGTTACTACCATCCGCAAGGAAACTAATACTCTGCTCAAAAATAATATCCGTTTGCTTGCTATCGGGGCTACTGAAAAATTACCTGAGGTTTGCCAAAAAGAATTGCAAGAGGCTATTCAAATGACTGCTCACAATACAGGTCTTACGCTTATTTTGGCATTGAGTTATAGTGGTAGATGGGATATTGAACAAGCCACCAAAAAAATTGCTCAAAAAGTAGAAGCGGGCATACTCAAAGCCTCCGAAATTAACGCTCAAACGATTGAACAGCATTTAAGCACTTGGGGAATTCCTGAACCCGAACTCATGATTCGCACCAGCGGAGAATTTAGAATTAGCAATTTTTTACTTTGGCAACTTGCTTATACAGAAATTTATATTACGCAAACGCTTTGGCCCGACTTTCGTAAAAAAGACCTTTACGAAGCCATTGCGAATTTTCAGCAAAGAGAACGCCGATTCGGCAAAACCAGCGAACAAATCCAAACAGAAAAAAGGAAAAAACAAGTCAAAATTTCAGCTTAACTATGAAAAAGTTACTTTCTATTACTTGTCTGCTTTTTTTCTTGGTAAATTCTTTTACAAAAGCACAAAATCAAGAAAATGAGTACATTATTGGTGGTATTACAACCAGTGGTATTAAGTTTTTAGACCAAAACGCTATCATCAATCTTTCAGGCTTGCGGGTGGGCGATAAAATTCGCGTACCTGGTACCGAGATTGGTTATGCCATCAAAAAACTTTGGAAACAAGGACTTTTTGGCAATGTAGATATTTCGGTTACGAAAATTGAAGGCAAAACTATTTTCCTTAATATTCATTTGGAGGAGCGTCCCAAAGTTTCGCGTATCTTTTTTGAGGGAGTACGCAAAGGTCAAAAAAGTACCTTAGAGGATAAAACCAAAGAATATAAAGGCAAAATTGCCTCTGACGTACTTTTGAAAAATATTAAACAAACCATTCGCAAGCATTTCGCTGAAAAAGGTTTCTTTGCTACCCAAGTAGAAATTTTCCAAAAACCAGACACCTTGCTTAAAAATGCCATTATCATTACCGCCAAAGTGCAAACAGGCAAGAAAAGTAAAGTACAAGATATCATCACCGAAGGCAATGTTGCGTTTTCTGAAAAGAAAATTCGCAAAAAAATGAAAATCAAGGAAAGAACGCCTTTTCGCATTTTTCATTCTTCCAAGTTTATTGTCAAAAAATTTGAAGAGGATAAAGAACGAATTTTGCGTTTTTACAACAAAAATGGCTATCGTGATGCCCGCATCGTCTTTGATACAGCTTACTTTGTTTCTCACAATCGTATGAATATTCGCATGCAGATAGAAGAAGGTAGAAAGTATTATTTTCGTAACATCACTTGGGAAGGAAATTTCAAATATACTGATGAACAACTATCTAAAATTCTCAATATTAAGAAAGGAGATGTGTATGACCCCGAGACTCTGGAGAAAAAACTCAATTTTAGCCTCACCGAAGAGGATATTACCTCGCTATACATGGATGATGGACATTTATTTTTCCGAATAACACCCATTGAAAAAACCATAGAAGGCGACTCTATTGACATAGAAATGCGTATTTACGAAGGTCCCCAAGCTACTATTGACAAAGTAATTATCAATGGGAATACCAAAACAAGTGATAAAGTAATTTTACGTGAAATTCGCACCAAACCAGGCATGAAGTTTAGTCGTAGGGATATTATTCGCACTACCCAAGCACTCGGACAACTCGGTATGCTTGACCCTGAAAAAATTGACCCTCGTCCTATTCCTAATCAGGAAGCAGGTACAGTGGATATCATTTATAACGTGGAGGAAAAACCTAGTGATATGTTGGAAATGTCTGGAGGGTGGGGAGCAGGTTTTGGTTTTGTAGGGACATTAGGGGTTTCTTTTAATAATTTTTCTATTCGCAAGGCAGGCAAACTCTCCAACTGGCGACCTGTTCCCGCAGGTGATGCTCAAAGGCTTTCTATTCGTGCCCAAGCTAATGGACGGGCTTTCCAAACTTACTCCATTTCTTTCACAGAACCTTGGCTGGGGGGTAGAAAGCCAAATAATTTCACGGTGTTCGCCTCCCTTTCAAATTTGAATATAGGAGTTAATCGTTTCAGTTTTTCTAACGAACGAACAGGTTATCTCAAAATGTTCAATACAGGGGTAAGTTTGGGCAAACGTCTGCGTATTCCTGATGACTATTTTACATTGAGTAATTCGCTTTCCTTCCAATACTACGATTTTGAAAACTATCCAATAGACGAAGGCTTTACAACTGGCTATGCTAATGGTATTACCTTGAATACCACTTTGGCACGAAATAGCGTAGATAACCCTACTTTTCCACGTTCAGGCTCAATGCTTTCTTTGAACGCCATTTTCACGCCACCTTATTCTTTGTTTAGCAACAAAACCGATGAATTTTACAGAAATCAAACTCCTGCTCAACGCTTTAAGTGGTTGGAGTATTACAAAGTAATGTTTGATGGAGCTTTTTATACTCCCTTGATAGGTAAGTTGGTATTATCTTCACGTGTGCATTTCGGATTTTTAGATGCCTATCGTAGTGCCAAAGGAATTGTGCCTTTTGAAAGATTTGTTTTAGGTGGTGGCGGACTGGCAGGTCAAAATATTGTTGTAGGGCGTGAGATTATTGGCTTACGAGGCTATGATGATAATGCGGTGCGTCCATTAGACCCTCGCCGCAGAACTTTCGTAGATGGCACGGTATTTGCCAAATATGTGCTGGAACTTCGTTATCCTGTAAGTCTGAACCCTGCTGCTACGGTGTTTGTGTTGGGTTTCTATGAGGCAGGTAATAACTGGCTTGGTTTTGAAAAATTCAATCCTTTCAAAATGTATCGTTCGGCAGGAGTTGGCGTGAGATTTTTGATGCCTGCTTTTGGCATGATTGGCTTGGACTGGGGACGCGGCTTTGACCAAATCGAAGGCTTACGAGCAGGAGAAGGTTTCCAAAACTTTACTTTTACTATTGGTCAGCAAATCAGATAGCCTAATGAAACAACTTATTTTTGCTTCATTTTTGCTTTTTGTAAATTCTTTTAGCATTTTTGCACAAAAATATGGCTTTATTGATGCTAATTTTATCCTCAAAAAGATGCCTTCTTACAAAAAGGCTCAACAAGAACTGGATAATTTTGCTCAAAGAGCCCAACAAGAAGTAGATAAAAAATTTGCCGAATTGCGTGACTTAGAGCAAAAATATCTTGCCGAAGAACTTTTGCTCACCGATGATATGAAACGTGATAGGAAAAAGAAAATTGAAGCCAAACGCAAAGAGGCAGAAGAACTTCAACAACGTACTTTCGGCTATGAAGGATTGATTTTCTTAAAAAAACAAGAACTTATTAACCCTGTACGTGAAGAGCTGAATAAGGCTGTTGAAAAAGTTGCCAAAAAACATAAATTGCAAGCAATTTTTGATAAATCCAGTGATTTTGTGATTATCTACCTTGAACCTACTCACGATTATACTGACTATGTTCTGGAGGAACTTGGTTTAGGCGATAAGGAAGATAATCCCAAGAAAAACAAAGGCAATAAGTAACCATTTTAACCTAAAACCTGAAAATACAATGAAAAATTTACGAGTTATTGCGTTGGTATGTTTTTTACTTTTTGCAGGGGTTGCTCTGGCTCAAAATCCTGTAAAAATAGGCTATTTTGATTATGCTTATGTGATTTCTCAGCTACCCGAAGCCAAAGCCGCCGATGCCGACCTGAAAGCCTACACCGAAAAATTACAAAAAGACCTGCAAGCCAAAGAAGCTGAATTGCGTGCCAAATATGAAAGATACGTGAAGGAAGGTGAAAAAATGCCTGCTCCTACGCGTGAAGCTCTTGCCAAAGAAATTGAAACAGGTCAGCAACAGTTGCAAGAGTTTCAGCAAAAAGCAGAAGCTGATATTATGCAGAAGCAAAGCAAATTACTTGCTCCTATCAACGAAAAATTAGAAAAAACTCTCAAAGAAGTTGCCAAAGAAAACGGCTTTACCTATGTACTTCGCAAAGAGGCATTGTTATTTGAGCCCGATGATACTTCGCTTGATGTTTCGGCTTTGGTTTTGAAAAAATTGGGAATTACACCTGCTCCTGCTAATCAGCCTAACCAGCAAAATACAAATACAAAACCTGTTAATACCACGTCCAATCCCAATCCAAATCCTAACACCAAGCCTAACACAAATACCAAGCCTCGCTAACATCTATTGGATAGCACAAACTATAACCTCTTTATGCTCAATGAAAAAGGCTTTATGAAAGAAAATTCGTAAAGCCTTTTTTGTAATTTTCCATTAAAATTTGGAAAATCAAAAATTTGACATAAAACAGAAGTAAAGCATTACTTCCCTATAACTACAAAGACCCCAAAAACACAGGGTTTAGCAAAATGAAAAATATTTTACTTGTTGATGCAAGATTTTCAAAGGATAATTTACTTGAACGAATGCAATTTTGTTGAACAAATTTGAAAATAACGCAAAAGTCTAAAAAATAATAAGCTGATAATTTAGAAGTTTAGGCAAAAAACTCCTATACATCGGACAAATTGTTCAAAATAAAACACTTTTTGCAAATTTTCTAAAAATTATTTAACTTTGTCGCAACTAAATCGTTTTTTATGCAAAAAATACTTTTGTTTTTAGGCTTACAACCCACAGAAATATTTCTAATTGTATTTGCGTTGTTACTGCTTTTTGGGGCAAAGAAAATCCCTGAATTAGCACGTGGCTTAGGACGTGGTATCCGTGAGTTCAAAGATGCTACCAGAGAAGTCAAGAAAAACATAGAAGAAGAAATTTCTGAAACTCCTACGAAGGAAAAGTAAAGGTTTGCTCCAAAATTTTGCCCTGATTGCATAGCAATCCTTTTTGTATCTTTGTATTTGGCATTTTTATGGCAAAGTATAAGTTTTTCCTTGCAGTATCAGCTCTTCACTCTTTTCTATAGCTTTTCCCTCATCAGCTTGTAGAAAAAAATAGGAGTTGAATAATTGATTTTTACTGGAATTGTCATAAATCTCAAAATCTTGATACAATTGCTATTTCTTCAAAACTCATCGGTAACTAGACTTGGGATAAAGAATATTGTGAATTAAGCGGAATTAAAACAGCGGACAAGAAAGTTGTAATAATATTTCAAGCAAATCGTACCTTTTCGGTGTTTGAAAATACAACTTTACTGACACAAGAAACTTGGAATTGGAAATTGAAGCAAGTAGATAAAAACGCTTGGAAACTTGACCTTTCTCAACCCGTTGGATACTTGTATGGACATATATTACTCTGCGATAATGAAGTGCTATTCAACAATAGAGATGGTTGTGATAATCTTTTCAGAAAAAGTAATTGAGCAAATTCCAAGAAGCACTTGTGTTTCCAATTCAATGGCTATTATACAAACAAGTGATATTGCCACGCAGTACAGCAATATCACGCTGAGAAAATAAGCTATTTCAAAGGCGGACGATAAGGTTGAAAAGGCATTTTAAGCAAACCTTTCAAAGTAGTATTTTCCTGCGGGTCAGGGTGAGTATCTAAGCCGTATTGTAAGTTTTCAGGTTTTTCAAAAGTG
>JANWZC010000135.1 GCA_025054975.1 Raineya sp. | reverse complement strand
TTTTTTGTAACTTGCCAAGCCTTGCTATCATTGCAAGCAAGTTAAAAATCAATTAAACTAAATGGCTGTCTTATGGAAAGTTTTAATGATACTTCTGCCTCTTCCAGTAGCAAATTAGAGGAAATCAAGCGAATTATTTTTGGAGAGGAAATTCGTACCTACAACGGCGAAATTGAAAATCTACGCAAAACCGTTGAGAACTATCGCACACAGATTTCTGTTAAAGTTGATGAGGTAAAAATAGAATTGCTCAAATCCATTGAAGCCGTTGAAGCTCGTTTGATTGAAAAAATTATCGCTACTCAAAATGCTTTGCGTGTAGAGCTTGACCAACATCGCCGTAATGCTATTTACAAAAGCACTTTGGGTAATATTTTTGAAGACATCTCTAAAACCTTATCTCAATAAAAACTATGGAAGATATCAATAAAAGCGATAGCTTCAAAAAGCCAGATGTATTTCCTACGGAGGAAGTCAATAGCTACAAAGAAGTTGTTATCAACCCTGATAGACAAGAGCTAGAAGTAAAGTTTCAGGGTATGAAAGACCTTTTCACGTCTATCATTTCTGAAAATCGTAAAGATTACGAAAAACAACTTGCTGAAGTTAAGGCTTTGTTTTCTACGGTTATTGAAGAGAATCGCCGTCAGATGCAGCTGCAAATGCAAGATATTTATAAAGCTCTTCCTCGCTTGTTGGCAGAGGCAGAAAAATTACGACGACAAGAAGAATACATCACTATTAACGATGAGGATATTGTAACAGGAGCTACCAAAGCCAGCAAAATGACTAAATTAGGGGCTATCAAAGAGTTTATCATAGGTAAAGACGCCAAAGAATTACGCAATAAGGTAGAAAAACTTTATGACGAAATTGAAGAGGCTACTAGTAATGACCAAAATCATCTTAACGCCGTAGTAGAAGAGATTTATGCTCGCCTTAATAAAATGGAAAAACGCATCACAGATGAAATAGAGAAGGCTCAAAATGAATTTAGAGCAGAAATGAATGAAGTAGCTTTCTTACAAGCCAACAAAGTAGAAACATATCGTATCTTACGCCACACTTCTGAACAATTACGCTTGGGAAAGTTGGAAATCAAATGAAGCAACTTTTGCAAGATTTTCTCAACCTCTTTTTCCCTGATTGCTGTTATAGTTGTCAGGGAATTTTACTGGCAAGGGAAAAAAGTATTTGCACTTCTTGTAGAGCTAATCTACCTTTTACACATATCCATAAGCTCAATCCTGAACAAAATCCTGTCTGTCAGAAATTTTTTGGCAAAATACCTATCCGTTTTGGGCTTGCCTTTCTCAAATTCACCAAGTCGGGCAAAGTACAAAGAATGTTACATCAAATCAAATATCAAAATCAACCTGAATTAGCCCAAATACTTGGTGAGTGGTATAGTAGCGAATTGCAAAGCACCTCTTTACAAAGTGCCTTTGATGTGATTATTCCTGTACCTCTACACCCTAAAAAACTAAAAATCAGAGGTTACAATCAAAGTGAATACTTCGGCAGAGGACTTGTCAAATATTTATCAAGTATTTTTGAGCCTTCGGCACTTGTGCGAACTACAGCCACGGCTACTCAAACTAAAAAAAGTCGTTTAGAACGTTGGGAGAATGTTGCTCGTGTGTTTGAGGTCGCTAAACCCGAACTTGTGCGAAACAAACATATCCTTTTGATTGATGACGTAATTACAACAGGTTCTACTTTGGAAGCCTGCGGACAAGCCCTTCTGGAAGCCGAAGCCCTTTCAGTGAGTGTTGCAGCAATAGCAATGGCTTAGTTAGACACGAGACATAAGACATAAGACACAAGACAGGAGACAGGAGATGCAAGACATAAGAAAAAAGACATAAGGTGTTAGGTGTCAGATGTTTTATTTGATTTTGAATTTCTCACCTACCACATACACTGATACACGTAAGTTTTTTGCACCGATTTTTATACCTTTTTGAGTTCTGCTTTTTTGGGGATTTTCAAAAACAATAACTTGCGAAATACCAACTACTTCAGCAAAGCCATTTTTCACCAAAATAGCGGTAGCTTCATCAATGCCCACGCATAAGTATTCAGGAAACTCAATCACAGCACTCAAAAGCCGATTATGCCTGCTGCGAATAAGAAAATGTTGGTCTATAATGGTTTTTTCCAAAAAACCCATACCTTCTCCAAATTCAATGTTTTCGGCTTCAATGGTCTGAAAAGTTTGGTTGTAAGCAGGATAACGCTTTTCATTACCTGTAATCATTTTTTTGCTCATTACTGCCGCTCCTGCTGATGTTCCTGCTATTGTACCCCCATTCCGATAACATTGCCAAATAGCTTCATACAAAGGGGTTTTGTGGAGAGTTTTCATCAGTTTATTTTGGTCGCCTCCCGTGAAATAAATAAGTTGAGCTTTCCGAACACTATCCAAAGTGCTTTCTAACAAGCTCGCACTTACAATGGGTACAACTTTGATATTTCTTTCTACAAATTGTTCTTTGGCATAAAAAATTGCCGAATCCGGCTCATTGCTCGCAAAAGGAATAATAACAGCATACCCTCCCTTGTCCAATCCTGCCTCTTGAATCATTCTTTGGACAAGTTCAGGAGGTCTTTTGCCTCCACCGATAATGAAAAGTTTGCCTTTTTGGGAAAAGGCTTGAAAATAAATTGAAAAAAACAAAATTACAAGTAATCGCTTTTTCATAGTTCTAACCTTTTAGTACCTTCCAATTCATGAAACCCCATTTAGTAAGCCGATATTTCAATGAAACTCCCAGCACCCCAAAACCGTATTTCACACTACGACGAAAATTGATAGAAGAAGCCTCTTTGAAATACTTGGTAGGACAGGTAACTTCGGCAATTTCAAAGCCATGCCAAAAAATTTGGGCAATCATTTCATTATCAAAGACAAAATCATCAGAGTTGTATGTCAGATTCAGTTTTTTCAGCACTTCTGCGGAAAAAGCTCTGTAACCTGTATGATATTCTGAAAGTTTTTGGTTCATCAGAATATTTTGCACAAATGTGAGAATGCGATTAGCAATGTATTTGTATAAAGGCATACCTCCTTTCAAAGCACCCTTGCCGAGTATGCGAGAGCCAAAAACCACAGGATATAAACCATTTCCAATAATGGAAATCATAGCAGTAAGTAACTTGGGCGTATATTGATAGTCAGGGTGAAGCATTACTACAATATCCGCTCCTAATTCCAAAGCCTTTTTGTAACAAGTTTTCTGATTACCACCATAACCCTTGTTTTTTTCATGAACAATGATGTGCTTGATACCTAAATTTTGAGCAACTTCTACGGTGTTATCTTTGCTGGCATCATCTACCAATACTACCTCATCTACAATATCAAAAGGAATTTCCTCATAGGTTTGTTGCAAGGTTTTGGAGGCATTGTAAGCGGGCAATACAACAACAACTTTCTGATTCTTATACATAGCACAAAAAAATCGCTTGCAAAAAAAGTCAAAAATCTACTTTTTTGCAAGCTATCTGAAGATGTTTTGAAATCTCACTCAATTTCCAATTCAACTTTTTCACGAGTATCTCTGGGAGCATATTTTTTCGGAGCATACAAAAAGCCAAAGGCTTCGGCACCGTCTTTATCTAAATGTTTGTGGTGAATTTTATGAGCTCGTATCATGCGGCGAAGATATGGATTTTTTGCCACAAACCTGATTTTTACCCTCCTATGCACCAAGATATCATGAAAAAGCACATAAAAAATGCCATAACCTAAAATGCCAAAACCTATCCACTTCAAAAAGGCTAAGTTCTCAAATTCAAAGCCTGCTACAATCGTAGCAATAGAAGGGATACTAAACACTACGGCAAAAAGGTCATTTTTTTCAAAAAAACCTTTGCGAGGTCTGTGATGTGATTCGTGCCAACACCACAAAAAACCATGCATCACATATTTATGCGTAGCCCAAGCTACTCCTTCCATAGCAAAGAAAGTAACAATCATCAATAAAATGTTCAAAAGTAACTCCATATCAGTAATGGCTAAACGTTAATATAGCTTTGTTATCAGAAATTTTTTCAATTTGCGTTTGATTATTGAAGTAAGCATCTAAACCTTTCACTAACGAGATGTAAAGGTCAAACAAATTTCTTTTAGAAATGTAGGTAACCTCGTATTTATTAGGTGCGAGTTCTTTATATTCAAATTGAGGAGGTAAAGCCCCCTGTCTGATTTGTCCAAACATTTCATGGATTTTTGATAATTTCAATACCATATCTTTGGTGGTATTACAGCCAATATAAAACCCCGAATACAATTTAGGGGCATATTCCAAACACCAATACATAGCGAAATCATCAAAGAGCTGTTGCAAAGAAATTCCTAGTACTTCCGCCGCTTTTAGAATAAAATTGATAGTAAGCATTTCATCAATATCTTCTCGCAGGTGACTTATGAATGAGTAATTGCGAGGCAATTTAATAGCTTCTAAACAATCTCCCCACTTGTCTTTGCCATACTTGTGGATAATAGTTTCTTCTAAACAATAATGAATTGTACCATGCATAGAATTAAACTAATTAAAACTTTTCAATAACTTCTTTTACTTGCTCCATAAGCCACATAGGCGTAGAGGTTGCTCCACATATTCCTACGCTTTCCCCCGCCGAAAACCATTCCTTTTGGACTTCATCGGGGCGAGAGACAAAATAGGTATTAGGATTTGTTTGTTTGCAAACTTCATACAAAACCTTCCCATTGGAAGATTTTGTTCCCGCTACAAAAATAATTTTATCAAAAGATTTTACAAAATCTCTCAACTCGCTATCTCGGTTAGAAACTTGGCGGCATATGGTATCGTTGGCTTCAACTTCAATTCCCTTGCTTTCTAGTTTTTCTTTTATTTCATAAAACTTGTCGGTGCTTTTAGTAGTTTGGCTGTAAAGAGTAATCTTGGAAGGCAACTTCTCCAAATCTAATTCATCTAAATCTTGAAAGACAACAGCTTCATTATGAGTTTGCCCCAAAAGCCCAATAATTTCGGCGTGTCCGTGTTTGCCGTAGATGTAGATTTTTTCATTTTTGTCGTAAGAATTTTTGATACGATTTTGCAGTTTAAGCACCACAGGACAAGAAGCATCAATCAATTCCAAATTATTTTCAAGAGCTAACCGATAAGTAGAAGGAGGTTCGCCATGAGCTCGGATAAGCACTTTTTCGTTATGCAAAGACTTGAGCGTATCGTGATTGATAATCTTCAAACCTTTGGCTTGCAAACGCTTAACTTCTTCGTCATTATGTACAATATCGCCAAGACAATACAATTTACCTTCTTGGTCAAGAATCTCTTCTGCCATTTCAATGGCATATACTACACCAAAACAAAAACCCGAATGCTTATCAATTGTAACCGAAAGGTTGAGCATAACAAAAAATCTTTGCCCAATATACAAAAAATCTGAATAAATTGTTTGAAAAAACTTGATTTTTTGTTGAGTTCATACCCCCAAAACGTTAAAAAGGCTTAATAATTCCTCCTGACAAAAGTACTTTTCTACGATTTTAATTTGACAAATTCAAAAAGTTAATCTACTTTACAAAAACTTTCAAAGATAAACGACTAAACAAGCGATTTAGTAGTTTTTTGAAGATTTGAAGAAATGATATCAACAAAGAGTACATCATCATTTAGTTGTAGGAGAAGTAGAGTGATGTAAATATTATCGTTATACTGCACAATGAGGAATTTTGATGCTGTTTTACAAAAACAATCCAATTTTTGAGTCCATGCAAACGCCTGACATAAATTTGGTTAAAAATACTTATATTGCCACCAAATAACTTTTCTTCATGAAAACTTGGCAGGATACCTTGAATTTGTTGCAAAGGCTCACTTTTCGCAAAACATGGAATATTGCTAAAACATTGAGTAGTTATTATGTTTCACGTTTTTTGCGGAAGCCTATTCATTGGGGTTTGCCATACAGCATTTCTATTGAGCCTACCACTGCTTGTAATTTGCGTTGTCCTGAATGTCCGAGTGGTTTGCGTGCTTTTACACGTTCTACAGGGGTATTGGATAAAACTTTTTACGAAAAAATCATTGATGAACTTTCTGAATATGTACTTTACCTAACTTTATATTTTCAAGGTGAACCTTATTTACACCCTCATTTTTTTGATTTGGTACAATATGCTTCGCAGAAAAAAATCTATACAGCCACTTCTACAAATGCTCACTTTTTGCACGAAAAAAATGCCCAAAAAACATTAGATAGTGGCTTGGATAAGTTAATTATTTCCATTGATGGCACCACCCAAGAAACCTACGAGCAGTATCGTATCGGTGGTAATCTGAAAAAGGTAATTCAAGGCACAGAAAACTTGCTGAATTTACGAAAAAAAGGTAATTATCGGAAGCCTTACACAATATTTCAGTTTTTAGTGGTCAAACCTAATGAGCATCAAATTAAAGATATTAAACAACTCGCCAAAAATTTAGGAGTGGATAAAGTTGTTTTCAAAACTGCTCAAATTTATGATTATGAAAATGGCTCACCGCTTATGCCTACGCAAAGTAAGTACAGCCGTTATGCCTTGCAAGCCAATGGTAAATATGCTATCAAAAACCCTTTACTTAATCAATGTTGGCGAATGTGGCAAGGTTGTGTAATCACTTGGGACGGCAAAGTAGTACCTTGTTGTTTTGATAAAGATGCCACTCATCAACTTGGCAGTTTGAAGGAAAGAACCTTACAAGAAATTTGGCAATCAGAAGCGTATCAGAGTTTTCGTCAGAAATTACTTATTGCTCGCAAAGAAATTGATATTTGTCGGAATTGCACCGAAGGCACAAAAGTTTGGGTATAAAACTGGCAAATAGCAAGCTAATAAATCCTTTAAAAACGCAACTATCTAATAATTTTTGCCATAAGCCATTCATCATCGCAGATTTTATCTCCCATTACAAAAATCCAATCTCCTACTTTCTGAAAACCAAATTTTTCATAAAAAGAAATTGCCTGCTCATTTTTACTCCATACGCCTAACCAAACTACATCAAAATTTTCTTTTTGGGCAATTTCCAAAGCAATTTTCATCAATTCAGAGCCAATTTTTAACCTTTGAGCGAAAGAAAATAGATAAAGTTTTTCAATTTGCAGAAATTTTTGG
>JANWZC010000134.1 GCA_025054975.1 Raineya sp. | reverse complement strand
TAGTGGTAATGCCCCCTGCTTCGCCATAAGCTCCCAAGTTTTTGCCTGGATAAAAACTAAAACAAGCCATTTCACCAAAACCACCTACTCGCTTGCCTTTGTAATAAGCTCCGTGAGCCTGTGCGGCATCTTCAATCAAAAATAAATTGTACTTTTCGCATATTGCTTTTACTGCATCAACATCAAAAGGTTGCCCATAGAGATGTACGCCTGCGATAGCTTTGGTTCTGGAAGTAATTTTTTCTTCAATTTTAGAGGAATCAATTTCCCAAGTGTCGGCAGTACAATCTACAAATACAGGTGTAGCTCCGCAATAACTAACCCCCCAAGCCGTAGCAATAAAAGTATTAGCAGGTATAATGACTTCATCACCTTGCCTAATACCCAAAGCAAGCATCGCCAAATGTAGAGCCGAAGTACCATTATTTACACCTAAAGCATATTGGGTTTGACAATAATTGGCAAATTGTTTTTCAAATTCTTCCACATATTTGCCTCCTGAAAAAGCAGTATCTTCACAGACTTGTTCAAAACGAGCCAAAATTTCAGCTTTGATAGTTTGATATTGACGTTTGAGATCAAGGAAAGGAATTTTTAGAGCTGTTTCGGTCATAAATTTGGAAGTTTAGTTGGTTATTTGTAACTATTTGGTATTTGCAAAATTAGGAAAAAGGTTGTGTCTAAAATGAATGTATGATGGCTACTTTGCGAAATAGACAACAAGTTTTTACTTTTGCGTTATGTGCAAGATAACAATAAAAGTAAGTTGTCTTCATTATCGTAAGACAAAAGTAGCAAAAAATGGTCGTAAAAAAGACAGAATACAAAATTTTTTGTATAGAAATTGTGATAAGCAATTTCCAGAGCCATTATTCAGAAAAATACCCCTAAAATCAAAATCAACAAAAATTTACTTGGTGGCTATCAATTTCAGCAGTGACAAAAATAAAAGGTTTTGATACGCAGGAACTATAATTTTTGATTTTTTTCTACCCTTTACGCAACCTTTTTGTTAAAAATTACATCTTTAAGTTAGAAATTTGGTCTTTATGCAGGAAAAGGAACTTATCAAGCTATGTCAGAAAGGAGATAGGAAAGCCCAAAGACTTTTATATGAACGTTACGTAAGAAAACTTTTGGGCATTTGTAAAAGGTATCTTACTGATATTCAAGATGCTGAAGACGCTCTAATGAATGCCTTTTTGAAGATATTTGATAATATTCATCACTTAAAGCAAACCGATAGTTTAGAGAGTTGGCTCAAGAGAATTGTGGTAAATGAATGTCTGTCCATACTCCGCAAGAAAAGAATGTTATTTGTAGAAGCAGAAACTCAAGAATTTTTGATGAGTCATTGGGAAAATGGAGAAGATATACTCCAAACCGAAGATTTACTCAAATGCTTACATCAATTACCCGAAGGCTACAGAACAGTCTTCAATTTGTATGCAATTGAGGGATATTCTCATGAGGAAATTGCTCAAATGCTTGGCATCAGTGAGGGAACTTCAAAATCACAACTTTCAAGGGCAAGAAATTTATTACAAAAATATCTTGCTCAAATCAGTCTGCAAGAAAAAATGGTACTTCAAAATTGAAAAAAATTATGCAAAAGCACCCTGTTGATAAACTCTTTGCCGAAAAATTTGCCGATTTTTCTCCTGAACCTTCTACACATTTTTGGGAGAACTTAGAAACAAATTTAGAGCAGAAAAAACACAATAAAGGCAATCAAAGATACTTTTGGATAGCCCTTACCACAACAATTTTACTGGTGATTTTAGCAATTGTGGGTTGGAAATTTATTGAAAAACCTCAAATTAAAGCAAATAATAATCATTTTTCTCAAAAGCAAAATTCAAGTATTGCCTATTTGCAAAAAGCTAATCCTTCTCCGACGAATCCACAGGAAATCAAACAAGTAGTCAAGTCGGTGGTGGGAATAAAGCAAGAAAACGTTACCCGACCTGTAAAACCTAAAAAAATGCATAAAAAAGATACCCTCAAAGAAATACAAACTCTTGAAAGTCGGAATTGGGAAGTTAAAAATGATAAAGTAAATCTGAAACCAACTGAAAATCAATTTTCAAGCTCAAAAGATTCATTGTTCAACTTTCAACCTAATGAAAATTTGAAAGCTAATTCGGCGAAAGATAGTATCCGAAGTAATTCACCCAAATCCAAAGGTACAAAAATTATCATCAAATTGCCTGAACCCGAACCCACTCGTGAAAGCAAAGCCCGGGATTTTGCTTCAAGTAGATTGGGAAAGTTTTTGAAAAATCTACAAAAATTCAAAGAAGGTGAAATTCAACCGCGTCTCAATTTTGAATTGAAAAACTAAAAAAACTAAAATTTTATGAAAAAGTTTTCATTACTGCTTGCTTTGGTGGCAAGTGCTTGCGTGAGCTTTGCCCAAGATACTCTCCAGATTGAAATTGGCGAGAGTAGTAAAGTAATTGTTACGAGTAAAACTCGTTCCGATTTGCTCAAATTACAGCATTACGATTTTAATAAAATTATTCGCAGGGCTATTGAAGAATTAGATAGCAACGCCAAAGACAAACAAAGTTGGATTTTATTTTCAGCAGATTTTGAAGATGAAGGAGTCAGAATTTTCAGAAGAGAACGAGAAGAAGATAAAAATGAAGAGCAAAAATCGCAAAATAAAATTGTTTCTTCAAAGTGGCTTATAGATTTGGGCTTAAACAATTATCTTGAAAAAAATGTAGGTTTCCCCGAAAAAAATAATGCTCCTTACCGCCTGCAAACTTTTAATTCAGTATATTTGGGAATAGGCAAAGTGTGGTACTTCAAATTTGGTAAGAACAGCCCCTTTTCGTTCAAAACAGGCTTGATGTTGGATTGGTATAACTTTCGTTTTGTACCACAAAATTATATCGTAGCAGATAATAACGGCATTTTTTGGAAAAATTATCTTGATGACTTCGGTAAGCCTATCCAAAAATCTAAATTAGTTGTTTCGTATTTGCAAATTCCCTTAATGTTGAAGGCTAAATTTTACATAGGTGATACACCCATACGTTTAGGGGTAGGCGGATATGCAGGATTACGTGTCGGAGGACGTACCAAAATAAACCTGAATAACGGAGAAAAAATAAAAGAACGGGATAGCTATTATTTGAATAACTTTCGTTACGGCTTGGAAGGTAATTTAGGCATTGGCGAACTAACACTTTTCTGTAAATATGACCTCAATTCACTTTTCAGCGTACAAAACCCTCATCTAAACGTATTGAGCTTTGGCATAAGATTATAGACTTTGAAGGCTACAAAACAGTCATTTATTTTGCTAAATAGCTGTTTTGTAGCCATGCACAAGCCTCTTCTCCTTCGCTGAAAATACCCAAAAAACGCTTGTATAAATGTGACCGCTTGGATAATTTCAGACAAAGATTATCCAAAGAAACTTTTTGTATCACATTAGAACTTATCAAAAAAGCTACTTTTCGCAAACCCATTTGCAAAGCCACAGGTAACCAATGCCCTACTATCCAATCATTTGAGCTAACCCAAGAAGTCTGACAACCTGAAACATCCACTAATAAATTTCCTGTTTTTTGCAATCGCATAAGTTCAAGAACCTCATTTAATCCCAAACGAATTTGCTCAGGTAACACTTTTGCCTGCCAAATAATTTTGGTACAATTTTCACGTAATTCTATGGCATAGCCTTCATTTTCATAACGCTTCACTTGCTCCAACATAAAAACATAATTTTATATTATAAACACCAAAATTAAAAAAATGTTTCCACTTTACTAAGCAAATGTAAGTTTTTCAGAGAAAAAAATTATTTGCTGTAACCACTTTTTATCTCTCTTTGAGGGACTTCTTTGGAAAAGAATCTACGAATTTTCCAAGTAGGCACGCAAATATGAAACTTGAAAAGAAAAATTTTATCGTTGCCTGCGGTTTTGCCCCAAGCTGAAATGTTATCTAAGTAATCAGTAGTAGGACGCAACCAAGATAACTGAAAACCTAAGCCATATCCATTTTTCAGCAAGAAGATTCCCCCTATACTTGTGGGTAAAATAGTTGTAATATTTCCATAGATTTCTCCTGTTGGTCTTGAAGTAAGAATATTTTGTAACCTTTCGCCATTTTCATTTTTAGGCATATAACGCATCAGCCCCAAGCCCTGCGAAAAATAAGCTATCCAACGTTTTTTACGAATAAAATTGTATTGCAAATCTATTTGAAACGTAAAAATGTTAGAACGAAAAAATTGATTAGGTCGGCTATTTTCATCAAATTCGTAGGCATAGTTTTGCCCTCTTACCGAACCTATACCAATATTCAAATGTGCATTCCAACGCTTTTTTTTGGCAAATTTCAATCCTAAATGCAAAGCAGAACTAAAAAGTTCGTATCTTTGAGCTAGATCTCCTTTGTAAGCATTACCACTCACACCGATTTCCCAAAGTTGCATTAGACGATATTTTTGAAATGTATCTATTGGTACAACTTCCAAGCTATCTTGTGCCAAGGCTATCGCAGAATTTGCAAGGAAAAAAAATAAAAAAGCTAGTATTTTCATAGATTTCAGTTTTCAACGTAAAGTTACAAAAAATTTGAGATAGTAAAAATTAAACTAAAAATTTGTAAATCAGTTTTTTATTAAAACAGAAAATCTTTTTCTACAAAAATACACGAGTAAGTTTTGTATTTTTTTTAAAATTTTGTTGCAGTATTAAAGTTTTTTTAGCTACTTTATAGTGAAAAACTTAATGAACACTAATACGTATGGAAGGAATTAGCTTTATCATTGACTCAAGAGGTAGAAAAATTGCGGCACAAATTGATATTATCAAGCACGCTGATATTTGGGAGGAATTTTACTCGCAGTGGTATCTGAATAAATGGTGGAAAAATCTGGAAAAAGCCTGGCAAATTGCTTTCAAAGAGGCTATTCGCATGGATATTGATGAAGAACCAACTTTGGAACAACTTAAAGAAATCTCACAGTTAAAAACCTTCATATGTAAAGATTATCGCATTGATAGCCTTGAACCTTTAGAAGCTCTACCAAATTTGGAGACTCTTGTCATTGCGGAAACCGAAGTATCTGATTTAGAACTTGTCAAGCAATTTGAAAACCTCACCCACCTTGACCTCATGAAAACACCTGTACGTAGTTTAGAACCTCTGCGTCATATGCGTAGATTGGAGGAAATTTATTTTCACGATACTTCGGTCAATTCGTTAGAGCCACTTTCACATCTATTTGGCTTGCATACTTTGGCTTTCGGCAAAACCAAAGTCAAAGACCTCACACCTCTGCAAAATCTTCGCCGTTTGGAAAAAATCTTCGCCGCTGAATGCTTGGTAGAGGATTTAACTCCTATTGCAGGACTTGAAAAAATGCAATATCTTAACTTACAAAAAACCAGAATAAAATCTATTGAACCATTAAAGAAATTCCGTTATTTAGAAGAGCTTTACATTCAACATACTGCCGTAGAGAGCATAGAACCTCTACGAGCTATGTATCGTTTAGAATGTTTGGGCATTAGCCATACCAAAGTCAGAACGCTTGAACCTATCATGCCCTTGCGTGCTTTGCGAAATTTGTATTGCTACAATACACTGATACCGCAAGAAGAAATAGAGGAATTCAAAAAAGCACACCCCAAATGTAAAGTAATTCAAGAGGATTTTTAATTTTTCTGATTTTTTTCCAAAACTGCCATAGTCAAGCGACTGATACAGGTGGTTTTACCCTCTTCGTTGTGCAGGCGAATTTCCCAGACCTGGGTACTTTTGCCCAGATGCAAAGCAGTAGCTTTGCCATATACCCATTCACCTTTTTTTACGCTGCGAATGTGATTAGCATTGATTTCCAAACCCACGCAATAATATTTTTCTCTATCTACTGAAAAATTAGCTGCCACACTACCCAAAGTTTCAGCAAGCACCACCGAAGCTCCTCCGTGCAAAATACCCATAGGTTGAATAGTTTTTTCGGTTACAGGCATTTTGGCACAAAGATAATTCTCTCCCACATCTGTAAATTCAATTCCCAAATACTCCGACATCGTATTTTTCTGACGCTCATTGATTGCTTTTAAGATTTCTTCTTTACTCATAAGATTGAGAATTTTATGTTTGTAAATTATTGCAATAATCTTGCATAAAAATTAGCTCGGGCAGGGTCTAAACGGCTCAATAAATTGTAAGCCTCTTGCTTTTCCTCACGCGAGCCATCTTTGAAAATATTGTAAAACTCTTGAAATTTGGCATCAAAAATTACGTTTATCAAAAGAGCATTAGGACGCACCTGTGCTACTTTACTCATTTCTTGTAGCAGTTCCAGAGTAACTTTACGGGCTTCACCACGTTTTTCTTGATAAATATCCAGCCCCTTGCGATGGTATTTGTAAAGTGCTTCACGGATACCTTGCATTTGTTGGCTTTGCAGGTTTTCAACAAGCCAAAATCTATCCCGAATATCGCCTTGTCCCCAACCTTCTGCTCCTGCTCCTTGTGCAGTATTGGCTACGATGAAGGCTTTTTCAATAAAGTCTTTGCCTCCATTCTTAGAAAAGCTATCGTAATCCATTGCTAAAATGATGTAAGCATAGTATCCCAAAAGCGAACTCAAGTTGCTGAAATAAACATTTTCATTAAAGTTCAAATCCAAAGGTTGCGAAGCAAGATAATTGAAATTAAAATTCCTATCCACATAGCTAAACAAGATTGTTTCATACGCCGAATTATACACAGGACGAATCGCCTGAATTTGAGCATTAGCTCTGAAAATACCACTGGCAAAATCTGCCTGTACCAAATTAATTTGCAATCTACCCTTGATTTTTTCATTGGATTCGTAAGAATCGTTTGTCCATTTGCGGTTATTGAAAAAATCGGTGATATTTTTTTGCAAAGACTGCACAATTTCTTTATTCCCCACACCTACCTGCGAAGAAGCTACCTGCCTATCGTTGATGATTACTTCAAATTGTAATTCTTGAGCAAAAAGAAATTGACAATGCAAACAAGAAAAAATTAGAAAAAGTCCCCAAAAAACAAATTTCAATACTCTTTCTATCCCAAGAAAACTACTCCATACTTTAAGCATTTTGAGGAAGCAGACCTCCCCCCCTCTCCTTTGGAGAGGGGGATGTGGGGTGAGGTCAATCTCCCCCACTCTCATTTGGAGAGGGGGATGGGGGG
>JANWZC010000133.1 GCA_025054975.1 Raineya sp. | reverse complement strand
GATTTTTAGGTAAAAATGAAAAATTTAATATGAAAAAACTTTTGTTCGTTTTAATTTCGTTTATATTCCTTCACTCTGCTAATGCTTGTGATATATGTGGCTGTGGGGTAGGAAGTTATTATTTGGGGCTTATGCCACAATTCAATAAAAATTTTGTGGGCTTGCGTTACAGAAATTTACGTTTTGAGTCGCACTTGAATTCACGTATTTTACGCACTCGTGAATATTTTCATACTACTGAACTCTGGGGCAGATTTTATCCGACCTCCAAATTGCAAGTGCTTACTTTTTTGCCTTATTCGTTCAATTACCAAACAGATATAAATAATCAGCGTAAAGATTTACGAGGGCTAAATGATTTTATGTTTTTAGCCAATTACAATTTGCTTAATCTACAAATGCAAGGTGATACCCTTCCTCGCAAGTGGAAACATAGTTTTTGGCTTGGTGGAGGTGTGAAAATTCCCACAGGCAAATACGATTTCAACGAGCAAGACGGCAGTCAGGTGGCTAATGCCAATTTTCAATTAGGTTCGGGCAGCTTTGATTTTTTGCTCACAGCTTTCTATAATCTACGCTACGAAAAATTAGGATTTAATCAAGATATAAGTTACAAAATTAATACTACTAATCCCAAAGGTTATCGCTTTGGTAATCGTTTTTCGGGGAATTCAAATGTATTTTATGTGCATCAATTTGATAAGAATTTCGCTATAATGCCTCACACAGGACTCTATTACGAATTTTCAGCACAAGACAAACGCAACGAAACCATCATCGTTGAGACAGGTGGCACTTTGCTCGCAGGCAATTTGGGAATAGATTTGTATGCCTTCAAGAAATTGAGCATAGGAGCAAATACTCAAATTCCTTTATTTCAGAATTTGGGCAATGGCGAAATTCGCACCCTAAATCGCTGGAATGTGCATTTTTCGGTATTGTTTTAGGTTTTGTGAGTTTCTTACAAAAAAGAGTGATTGAAATTATAGTTGTAAAACAGCTTTAAGGTAGTTTTGCCGAAAAAAATTGGTTTTGTATTTAGAAAAGATTTCATACTTTCTTGCATTGAATACAATGATTTTCAGACATTTTGAAGTTCTATCTTACTTGGGTAAAGGTAACTTTTGAATATTGAGAGCTAAATTGATATTCTGCGTAATGCCACCACTTCCATGATGTACCATAGTAGCAATGCCGACTACTTCACCTTGCAGGTTTAGTACGGGACCGCCGCTATTGCCTGAGGAAATAGGTGCATCAATTTGCAAGTAATTATCTCCATCGCTGGCAAAACCTGTGTATTTGTCGTAATTACGCAATCCTGATACTACTCCTTTGGTTACTGAAAGTTCAAAACCTTGTGGATTGCCAATGACAATAATATCCTCTCCTTTGCGAGGATTTTCTTTTGCCAAAGGCAAACTTGCCACCTCATTGGCATCCGTCTCAAAAATGATATAGTCTAAATCTTCGTTACTTTCTATGATACGTTTCACGTTGTAGGTATTGCCATTTTTAAGTTTGATTTGCCATTCATTACCCGGTGAAAAGACGTGATAATTGCTTACAGCCAACCCCGCATTGCTAACAAAAAAGCCTGTTCCTATACCTTTGGAGATACCATTTTCATAGGTTATCACCAAAAAAACTGCATTTTCGGCAATTTCAACCAAATCAGCTACCGAATTTTTTGTATTTTTCTCCTCTTGACTGGGTTTGGTTTGATTAGGTTTTTCTATTACAGGCTCTTCTTTTTTATCTTCAATGACTTTTTCACCTTGAATTTCAGAGTTAGACTTTTCAGTTTGAGTTTGTTGTTCTTGGGTAGTTGTTGAGTTAGTAGGTTTTTCTGTTTTTTTGAGTAAAACAAAAACTATCAAAGCCAAAGCTACTATCCCCACTCCTGCAAAAGATAGCCATTGGGGTTTAGTATTTTTAGTATTGACTGGATTAGGAGGAGGGGCAGGGGGTTGTAAAGGTGGTTGGAAAGCAGGAGTAACAGGCTGTTTTTGTAGAATATCTGAAACATTAACTTTTGCCGAACCAAATTGAATAAACTCTCCACTATTCACCAGAGCCGCTTGAATGCGTTGCCCCTGACGAAAAGTGCCATTGGTTGAGCCATTATCTACAATTCGCAGATTTCCATTATCATAGATTTCTAAAAATGCATGCTGACTGCTTACGGTAGGCTCGTTGATGACAAAATCATTACTGCTCGCTCTGCCTATGCTAATTTTGCGTACCAAATTGCCTGTTACTATTTCCTGTGGAGATTGATAGCTTTTCTGGAAGTAATTTTGCCAAGGAAGTACCGTATCACCAATCTTGACCACATCATTTGCCTGCAATTTACAAGTTCGTACAGGCTTGCCATTAACAAACGTTCCGTTTGTAGAACCTAAATCTTCCAAAATATACTCTCCCTGTGCTGTTTTGGTGATTTTTAAGTGATTTCTTGAAACAGCACTGTCCTGAATAACAATATCATTATTGGAGGCTCTGCCTATGGTAATGGTTTGCATAGTTTTTAGACATCAGACATTAGACATTAGACACAAGATACAAGACGCAAGACATTAGACATGAGTATTTTATAGAACTCAATCAATAATTTTTTCTTTCTTTCCTGCGATACTGCTCGCACCCACTAATGCCACCAACAGCAACATCCCCGCAATTTCAAAGGCAATCACGTAGTCAGTAAGTAGCGTGATACCAATTTTTTCGGTAGTAGGTTGCAAAACTTTGGCTTCAACTGGCAAACGAAGACTTAAAGTTTCTTTCAGAAAAATACTGCCTAAACTTAAAGTTATCCAAGCCGCTCCCAAACTTCTTTGCTTACTCACAGGAATTAGATTTTTTTGAGCATTGCGAGGAGCAAGCATTACACCCATAATCATGAGTACCAAAATACCTCCTACATAAATCATCAGTTGAGCCGTAGCCACAAAGTCTGCTCCCAAAAACACATACAAAATCACCAAGCAAAGCATTACCGCAAGCAATCCGAAAACTGCATAGACCATGTTTTTGGTAAGAATTATCAAGCTCAAAGCTAACATCAGAAAAATAATCGCTATCACTTCCATACATTGATTTCCTTAAACGCTTGTATTACTTTTCGTAGGAACTTTATTATGCATAACAAACCCGAAAATACTACCCAAAATTCCACCTAAAATATGAGCAAATTGCGAAACATTATTTGCCTCAAAGCTATTCATTACTTCCTTTCCTAAAAATAACACCAACACCAAAATAAAAGTAGCAGGAATAGCTTTGGCTTTCATGTTGGTAAAGGACGAAAGTAAAATCATCATAAACACAATGCCACTTGCTCCATATAAGCCTGTATTCATAAAAGCTACATTCAGAATGCCTGTAACAAGTGCCGTAATGAAAGACATCAAGGCAAGCATTTGTGTTCCGTATTTTTCTTCTAAAATGGGTCCCAGAATGAGAATAAGCGATAAATTGCCAAATAAATGATTCCAATTAGCGTGTCCGAGTGCATGCGAAAAAAGCCTAAAATAATCCACAGGATTGCCAAAATCCATAGTGTTGCCAACGGCAAAAAAACTTTTCGTGAAATCTTGTGGAAAAGCATGAATAGCCGTAGCTATGAGCGTAAAAGTAAGTGTAAAAGGAGCATTGTAAGTAATTTTCATAAACAAGAATTTTCCTCAAAGATAGAGTTTTGACAATAAATTCCAAATTTTTCCGATTCAACTCAAATTCAGACTTATTTTTCATAGAAAAAGGCTCAAAAAGGAGGTATATCTTGTTGAAAGTATGTTTTTGGGGTATTCTTATACGAAATACTAATGACTGTTTTTTTCATCAAGTTTGCAAGGTGAAAATGACTCTTGAATTTATACTCAAAAAGACTTAATTTTGAGCCGTTTTGTATTTTGGCTTGTGTTTGCTTGAGCCTAACTGAAATTGCTTGCCAACAAAGTCAAAATAAAAGAGAATTGATGACTTTCTACCACAAAATTACTTTTTTGTTGGTTACAAAGAAATGATAAATCTTAAACGAAACTATTATCTTGGAAAGAGAAAAACCACAAATAGGAAGAATTGTTGATATCAAAATCATCAGAAGGCTTTACGCTTACACAAAACCTTATCGGCTTACGTTTTATGCGGTTGTTGTGCTTACCATTCTGATAGCCATTCTGGGACCTGTACGTCCTTACTTGGTGCAGTACGCTGTTGATAACTACATGACGGAAGGTAAAGAAAGCTTACTCTTACAGATTACTTGGATAATGATTGGCTTACTTGCCTTGCAAACCCTTGTGCAATACGCACATACGTATTATGCAGGTTGGCTGGGGCAAACTATCATTAAGGATATACGTTTGCAGTTGTATCAAAAGATTTTAAGCCTTCGGTTGAAATTTTTTGATAAAACCCCTATTGGCAGGCTGGTTACTCGCAATATCTCAGATATTGAAACACTTGCTAATGTTTTTGGTGATGGCATTGCTGCTATTGTAGCGGATATTCTGCAAATACTTGCTATTCTCGTGATGATGTTTGTAACTAATTGGCGACTTACACTTGTAAGTCTTTCTATGCTTCCGTTTTTGCTGATTACGACTTACATCTTTAAGGAAAAAGTCAAAATTGCATTTGCACAAGTACGCACTGCCGTAGCTAATCTGAATGCTTTTGTGCAAGAGCATATTTCAGGAATGAACATAGTGCAGATTTTTGCAGTAGAAGAACGTGAAGCTCAAAAATTTAACGAAATCAATCGTGAGCATAAAAGGGCTAATTTGAAGTCGGTATTGTATTATTCGGTGTATTTTCCTGTGGCTGAAATCATCAGTGCCGTAGGAACGGGGCTTTTAGTGTGGTACGGAGCAGGTGAAGTCATTGAAGAACATACCACTTTGGGCGTATTGATTGCCTTCATGATGTACATTTCGCTTTTTTTCCGTCCTATTCGCATGATTGCCGACCGCTTCAATACCCTTCAACTTGCCATAGTGAGTTCGGAAAGAGTGTTGCAACTTTTAGATAATCAAGAAGATGTAATGCCTAATGGTAATTATCGTCCTAAAAGTTTGCAAGGAGATATTCGTTTTGAAAATGTTTGGTTTGCTTATAATAACGACAATTGGGTACTTAAAAATGTTTCTTTCCACGCTCAACCTGGTGAAACTGTTGCTTTTGTAGGAGCGACAGGAGCAGGTAAATCCTCTATCATTAACCTTATCAATCGTTTTTACGAAATTCAGCAAGGAAAAATTTTGATTGATAACATTCCTATTCAGCAATACGAACTGGCTACTTTACGCTCACATATTGGGGTAGTATTGCAAGATGTATTTTTATTTTCGGGTTCTATACGCGAAAATATTACTTTGGGCAATCCTGAAATTTCAGATGAAATCATTTGGCAAGCCGCTGAAATGGTAGGAGCTAAAAGTTTTATAGAGAAATTAAACGGCGGCTTGGACTATCAAGTTATGGAACGAGGGGCTACGCTTTCGGTGGGGCAAAGACAACTAATTTCTTTTATTCGGGCTATGGTGTATCAGCCTGAAATCATCATTCTTGATGAAGCTACTTCTTCGGTAGATACCGAAACCGAAGAACTCATCCAAGAGGCTATTGCCAAACTCATGCAAGGTAGAACAGCTATTGTCATTGCTCACCGACTTTCTACCATTCAGCACGCAGATAAAATTATTGTGTTGGATAAAGGCGAAATCAAAGAAATTGGCACTCATGAAGAATTGCTAAAACTTAACGGCTATTACGCAAAATTATATCAAATGCAATTTGCAGGAGAATATGCGTAAAAAAATAAACCTATGAACTCGGCTGAATTCATAGGTTTGCTGTGCATACAAAAACTTATCCACCAATAAGTTGCATTACTTTCATAGCCACTCCCATATCACCTTTCACTTTGATTTTGCCCATCATGAAGGCATTCATTGCGTTGAGGCTGCCTTCTAAAAGTTTTACGGCATCGCTTGCCGAAAGACTTACGGTACAATCTGCTTCTTTGTCTTCTTGACTAATTACATTAGGTACTTGTTTGGCATCAACGTAAAGTGTGCCTTCATCGGTTACAAATTTTACGGTAGCGTTCAATCGGCTGTCTTCGCCTACGATAGCAATTACTTTTTCTTGGAAAATAGGGAAACTCATTTTATTACGTGTTTAAGGTTAAAAAACAAATAATTTTTCGCAAAGCTACAAAAACAATTCAAAAAAATAAGCAGAAAAATGTTTTTTTCGTAATAGGTTTATTTATACTTGTTCATCACTACTACTCCTGCAATTATCAAACTCATTCCTGCAAGGTGTGCGGGTGTAATGGTTTCTCCACTTAGCAAGCCCCAACTTACTCCTACCAAAGGTATCACATAAGTTACTGAGCTTGCAAAAAGAGGTGAGGAAACTTGTAAAAGTTTGTAAAACAAAATAGAACTTATCCCTGAACCTACAACACCTAAAATCAAAATATACGTCAAGGCTTCATAGCCTTTGGAATGACTTTGCAAAGTAGATAGAAAGTCTGTAAAGCCAAACAAAATAATATTGGCAATAGCTCCTACCATAAAAATAGAAATAGTAGTAATATGAATAGGCTTGACATCAGCCAAAAATTTACCCGTAAGATTGACATTAAAACCATATCCTAAGGTTGCTCCCACAATCAGTAAAGCGTACGCATTAAATTGTAAATTACCTTTTTGGTAAAAAATCAGTAAAGTACCTATAATTCCTAAAAAAATGCCGAAGGCTTTTTGCCAAAGGGCTTTTTTGCGAAAAAATACAACCCCTACTAAAAAAGTAAAAAAAGGTGTCAGTGAGTTGAGAATGCTTGCTACCGAGCTATTGATTTGCGTTTGAGCAATGGCAAACAAAAAAGCGGGTATTAAATTTCCTAACAAACCTGAAAGCAATAGAAACCCCCATTTTTGCAAAGATACTTTTCTGAAATGCCACCAAAAAGGGATAGCCACAACTATAAAAGCAGCGGCAATTCTCAAACTTGCCACTTGAAAAGGTGTAAAGACTTCTAAACCCTTTTTGATGAGTAAAAATGAACTACCCCAAATTAAGGACAGAGCAGAAAGCAATAACCAAGCAATTAAAGGGTATTTGTGGGTGCGAATGCTGGTTTGAGCAAGTGTTGGCATAATGTTTTTTATAGATGAACGCAAAAATAAAAATTTTATGATAATCTTTTGAGAATTAAGAAAAAAGTTCTACCTTTGCACTCCCAAAAATCAATGTTCAACTAAATTTCAGTTTGCCTGCCCCGCAAGCTGATGTAAAAAGGGCA
>JANWZC010000132.1 GCA_025054975.1 Raineya sp. | reverse complement strand
ACAGGTACGATGTTGGGTTCAGGTGGTTTTATCGTAATGGATGAAACCGTGTGCATTGTGAAAAACACTTTAAGCCTTGCTAAATTTTATCATCACGAGTCTTGCGGGCAATGTAGTCCTTGTCGGGAAGGTACAGGTTGGTTGGAAAAAGTATTGGCAAAAATTGAGTATGGCAAAGGTACTATGCAAGATATTGATTTACTTGTAAGCATTGCCAATAACATTGAAGGTAAAACTATTTGTCCTTTGGGCGAGGCGGCGGCTTGGCCTGTGCAATCAGCAGTAAGGCATTTCCGCGAGGAGTTTGAGTGGCACGTAAAATATCCTCACGAAGCTACCAAAAAAGGAGCTGTATTTCAAGGCATGCCTATGGCAGTATAATTGCTTTCAAGCTATAATTTTGTTATTGCTTCGCTCAATAGTATTTCAATAAACCTTAGCTAAAATCTTCATATTTGGGCTAAGGTTTTCTGTTTGAAGATATGCTTTGGGCTTGGCAGTCATTGAAAATAATGTTTTCTATTCAGCGGAGCCTGTAAAAATCTTTTGCAAATTCGTAGAAAAAAAACATAAAAATTTGTCAATCAATTTTTTAAGATAAAAACTATGATTAGACAATTATCAAACCTGTGTTCTGGTCATTGAGCGTGTGCTGGTAGTAACAATCCGAAGCACCATTATAAAAACACAAAACTCAATTTTTGTGAGTATAATCTACCACGTGCATTGAACGACATAATAAGTTTTGCATTATTTTTCAAAAAAACATTTAATTTGTTCAATCACGTAATTCTGCTCTTCTTCTGTAAGGGTGGGATACATAGGCAGGGAAAGACACTTTTCGTAATAATTTTCCACCACAGGTAAATCCCCTTTCCGAAATCCTAAACTTTGGTAATAAGGTTGCCAATGTACAGGAATATAATGTACTTGGCAGAATATGTTTTTCGTTTTTAGAAAATCGTATAGTTCTTTTCGTTTTTCCGTTTGAATGATATATAAATGGTAAGCATGTCCTTCATCATAAGGTAAAATTTTCAAATAAGGTAGGTTTTCAAAAGCCTTCTGATAACGCAAAGCAATTTGATGTCGTTTTTTAAGATTTTCTTTGGCTCTTTGGAGTTGGCTCATCCCTAAGGCACATTGTAAATCTGTGAGACGATAATTATAGCCTAATGTTTGCATTTCATAATACCAACCTCCGTGGTTTTCTTGTAGTAGTTCAGGTTTTTTGGTTATGCCATGAGTTCGCAAGAGCAAAAGTTTTTCGTAAAGTTCTTGACGATTAGTAGTAATCATTCCACCTTCACCGCAGGCAATATGCTTGACAGGATGAAAAGAAAAAATCGCTAAATCTGCAAAATTTCCATTACCACAAAATTGTTTTTGCCCTTTGCTGTCTATAAAATAGCCACCAGGTGCGTGGCAAGCATCTTCCAAAATCCAAAGGTTATACTTTTCGGCAAGTTTCTTGGTTTTCTCTAAATTTACTGCTTTCCCTGCAAAATCTACTGGAATTATGCCCTGAAAAAATCCCAAAGGCTTGGAAAGTATCAATTTTTCAACTTTTTCAAGGTCTAAAAGCAAGGTATCTTCTTCAATATCTGCGAAAAAAATATTTCCACCTGCATACCGCACACAATTTGCCGAAGCTACAAAAGTGAGAGGCGAAGTGATTACATTGACATTTTCTTGTACTCCCAAAGCAAGTGCTGAAATATGTAACGCCGCTGTACCATTTGCTACGGCTACTGCGTATTTTGCACCTACGTACTGAGCAAATTTTTCTTCAAATTCTGCAATTTTAGGTCCTTGTGTCCAAAAATCGGATTGTAAAGTAGTAATAACTGCCTCAATATCAGCTTGGGTAATTTCTTGCTTACCGTAGGGGATAGGTTTCATAACTTTTGAGGAATTTCTACACGGAAATTACTATCTACGTGCAGGCGTATCTGCTCGCGAAGCTGTTCAACAGAAAGCCACTCGGTATTTTGCCCCGATGAATAGCGAAAACCATTTTTGACTTTTTTCCCCTTGTGATGAGCCATATAACGAGCCAAAGTGCTTTCATAACTCTCAAATGGCAAATTAGGCACAATCACGTAGTATTTTTCTAACTCTATGGTATTGAGTGAATCGGTTTCAGTAATCATTTCCTCGTGGATTTTTTCACCAGGACGTATGCCTATAATTCTTTTTTCGCAAGTAGGACATATCGCTTCGGCAAGATCTAAAATACGATAAGACGGAATTTTCGGTACAAAGACTTCTCCCCCAAGAGCGTTCTGTAAAGCAAAAAGTACCAAATCTACACCTTCTTGTAGAGAAATATTGAAGCGTGTCATTTCAGGGTGAGTAATGGGCAAGATACCTGTTTTACGTTTTTCCAAAAAGAAAGGCACTACTGAGCCTCTTGAACCAATCACATTGCCATACCGAACTACCGAAAAAGTAACTCTATGCTTACCCGCCATATTATTAGCGGCAATGAACAACTTATCCGAGCAAAGTTTAGTTGCTCCATACAAATTGATAGGAGCGGCGGCTTTATCAGTAGAAAGAGCTACTACCTGTGAAACCCCACTATCCAACGCATTTTCAATTACATTCTGAGCTCCGATTACATTGGTTTTGATAGCCTCAAAAGGATTGTACTCGGCGGTTGGTACTTGTTTGAGTGCAGCGGCATGAATCACGATATCAACTCCCTCAAAGGCTCTTTTTAAGCGTTCCTTATCACGTACATCACCAATAAAATAACGAATCTGTGGATATTTGGCAGGTGAAAATTGTTGTGCCATTTCAAATTGCTTTAACTCATCACGCGAAAGCACAATCAATTTCTTTACGTCAGGGTATTTTGTTAATATAGTTTCTACGAATTTTTTGCCAAATGAACCTGTACCACCTGTTACCAAAACAGACTTACCTGAAAGCAAACTCATAAAAAATTGTTTTTTCCCTTGAATAATTTGCAAATTTAGCAAATACAGATTTTTTCGCAAAAACTTTTGACTACTCTTGGTCTTAACAAAATTAACATTTATTTCATTTGGCTAACGTTTGTTTTTTTAGTTTTTTAGCCTAAATTTGAAAACTAACAAAAATTTTTATGCTATGTTGGTCAAAGAAAAAGTTACTTTTACCATAGAGCAAAGCGAATACATCAGTCGAGATTTGAGTTGGCTAAAATTTAATTGGCGTGTTTTAGACCAAGCCCAAGCCGAAAGACGTAACTTGTTTGAAAAAATGAAGTTTTTGGCTATTACTGCTTCTAATTTAGATGAATTTTTCACAATTCGTGTGGGAAGTCTTTACAATTACTTAGATTACAACAAAGAACGTTTAGATTATTCGGGTTTGAAGGCTCGTCCTTTTCGTAAAGTCTTGCTTGATGAAGCTCATCATTTCGTAGCCGACCAGTACCAAGTCTTTCAGGAATTGATGAACCATTTTGAAGAAAATGGTTTTCGTATTGCTACTATACGCGATTTACGAGACGTTGAAAAAGAGGAAGTAGAATTTTACTTCCGTAAAACCATTTACCCTATGCTAACACCTATGGTGTATGATAGCCATCATGCTTTTCCGATACTTCGGGCTCAAACTTTGGTATTCGGAGTGGTTACGCAAGCTGAAGAGTCAGGAAAGTCCATCCGTAAAGCCTCTTTTGTGCAAGTTCCTCAAAATTTACCTCGCTTTTACGTTATCAAGCGTAAAGATGACGAAGAAGTACTTTTTGTACCTTTGGAGACCATTATTCGTTGGCAGATTGGCAAACTTTACAAAAATATCAAAATTCTTTCAGTTGATTTATTTCGAATCACTCGCAATGGTGATTTCACTCTGGAAGAAAGCGACGACATAGAAACAGATTTTATCAATGAAATTCGTAGCAAACTCAAAACCCGTCGTACAGGACGCGTGGTACGAGTAGAGGTGCTTTCTAAATATTCCGAGTGGCTGATGAAAATTTTAAAGGAACGTTGGCAAATTGATGACGATAACATTTTTATTGTAGATAAACTTTTAGATTTAACTTGTCTATGGCAAATTATTAAGCACCCTGATTTTGCCGATGAACTTCCACCACTGCCTAGTCAGGTATTACCTTTGCGTATGCGAGGCTTTGAAGAAGGAACAGATTTGTTTGAAATCTTGAAAGAAAGGGATATTCTACTTCATCACCCTTACAACTCGTTTGAACCTTTTTTAGAACTTTTGGAACAAGCCGCCGAAGATAATAACACACTGGCTATCAAAATTACTATTTACCGACTTGCTAAAAACTCTCGTATCACCGAAGCCTTGCTCAAAGCCGCTGAAAATGGTAAGCACGTCTCTGTACTTTTTGAACTCAAAGCCCGTTTTGATGAAGAAAACAACATCCGTGAGGCTCAACGTTTGCAAAAAGCAGGGTGTTATGTAGTTTATGGCATAGGTGGCTACAAGACACATACCAAACTATGCTTGATTGTACGTAAGGAAGATGACCAAATTGTACGGTATGTGCATATGTCAAGTGGTAACTACAATGAAGATACAGCCCGTATTTATACCGATGTAGGTTTGCTCACTACCGATGAAGACTATGCCGAAGATGTATCAGAGTTTTTTAATGTAATTACGGGGCATTCTGTTCCTGACCATTACAAGTGTCTGATTACTGCTCCACGAGAAATGCGAACACGTTTAACGCAACTCATTCGTAATGAAGCCGAAAATGCCCGCAGAGGACTGAAAGCGGGTATTGCTATCAAGGTAAATTCTTTGGAAGACAGAGAAATCATCAATGAATTGTACGAAGCCTCTCGGGCAGGTGTTCCTATCAAATTGATGGTAAGAGGTATTTGCTGTTTGCGTCCGCAGAGAGCAGGTTTGAGCGAAAATATTGAAGTTCGTTCTATTGTAGGTGATTATTTAGAGCATACGCGTTTGTACTATTTCTACAACAATGGCAATCCACTTATTTATGGTGGTAGTGCTGATATGATGGTTCGTAGTTTTGACAGACGTATAGAGTCGCTGTTTTTAATCACAGATAAATTTCTACGTATGCAGGCAACTGCTATTTTAGCGTATAATTTCCGAGATAATGTAAATGCTTACATGTTGCAGGAAGATGGTTCTTACAAGAAAATTCAACCTAAGGAAGGGGAAGAACCTTTTAACATTCACAAAGAGTTTTACAAAATCAGCGAGGAAGATATAAAACAAGCCAAAATTTTTGAGTTTTAATCATTGAATTGGCTTTCTTGCAATATATGAAAAGCTTCTTCAAAAGTTTTACCTGCTTGTATCAGTTCAAGGGTAGGCTGAATAATTTGAGGGCTATACTGAAAAATATGTGTTAATTTCTCTACAAAAGCAATTTCTTTTTCGTGAATAATTCCATCGGCAAGTACCATAGTGAGTAAATCATACCAGTAATGAAACTTATCCAAGGGGTCTTTGGGCAAATTGAGGGCAAGTGGTTCAGTATTTTTTTGTAATTTCTGCAAATAATCCGAAGATATCCCTAACTTACGAGCTATGGTGAGTAGAAACTCGTATTCGTATAGATGAAAAAAACCATCCACTTTGGCTAAACTCAAAAGGTTACTCAAATGCTTCTTATTCTGTGAAGATATGAATAAGTCGTCAAACATAGTTGCACTTTTTTGCATAGATACAAAAAAAGATAAAAAGGTTTCGCTCTTTATGCTTGTAAATAGCATATTTGTAAGATTTTAGTTTATTTTTTAGTAAAACTCAAAAAGATATGGCTTGCAAATTTTAGGATAAGATGATTGCTGAACTTTATTTTTTGAACAACCTCCTTCGGAACACGTGAAAGGGCTATGCTGAATGAAAAATAGTTTTGTGACACAAATAAGAACGAGTTTTGATTCGTTGTTACTGAGCGTACTTTGGCTATACTCAATGAAAAAACCATAAGCACAACTCAGCAACAAAGCTAAAGTACCCAAAGAGAGAGCTGCAATTAAATTTCTTTGAGCAGAAAACTTCAGACTCATAAACTTACCCTATTCCCAATCTTAAATTATGGGAATTTAGGAAATTTCTGAAAATTAGGCTTACGTTTCTCTAAAAAGGCATTTTTACCTTCTTGTGCTTCTTCGGTGAGGTAGTAGAGTAAAGTGGCATTTCCTGCAAGTTCCTGAATACCTGCTTGTCCGTCTAATTCGGCATTTAAGCCTACTTTTATCATTCGCAAAGCCAAAGGGCTTAATTGTTGAATTTCTCTACACCACTGCACAACTTCTTCTTCTAATTTTTCCAGAGGTACAACGGCATTCACTAACCCCATTTCAAGAGCTTGCTGAGCATTATACTGACGACACAAAAACCAAATCTCCCGAGCCTTTTTCTGTCCTACAATCCGAGCCAAATACGAAGCCCCAAAACCAGCGTCAAAACTACCCACCCGAGGACCTGTTTGCCCAAAAATAGCATTTTCAGAAGCAATCGTCAAGTCACAAACTACATGTAAAACATGCCCACCACCTATGGCATAGCCATTTACCATAGCAATTACAGGTTTGGGCAAAGAACGAATTCTTTTCTGCAAATCCAAAACATTCAGACGAGGAACCCCATCTTCACCTACATACCCTCCTTTACCTTTTACATTTTGGTCGCCACCACTGCAAAAGGCTTTATCTCCTTCACCTGTTAGCACTACTACATTGATTTCATTGCTATAACGGCAATAATCCACTGCATCAATCATTTGCATCACTGTTTCAGGGCGAAAAGCATTGCGATAACGAGGACGATTGATAGTGATTTTGCCAATACCTTCAAAATATTCAAATTTAATGTCGCTGTATTCTTTAATGGTTGTCCAAGGGAATTTTGACATAGCTTTTAGGTTTTTGAGTGAAGTCTGCAAAGATACATTAAGTCCTTATAATAGGAAGTAGAAAAGTAGCAATTTTTACACAAAAACTTATTCAGGAGAATTTTGTTTGAATTTATTGGATTTCGACACTTTTGGCAGGCATACGATTAACTTCTAAAATTTTGGTAGTAGCAAGCTGCAAAACGTATTCTACCTGTTCGTCAATGGTCATGTGGGTAGTATCTAAAAAGTGAGCATCTTCTGCCATACGCAAGGGACTTTCAGTACGGGTGGTATCTATGCGGTCGCGGGTCTGAAGGTTTTCAATGATTTCGTCTAAATCCACAATTTCATCTTTTTCAATCAATTCTTTTTGACGGCGGATAGCACGCACATATAGGTCGGCGGTCATGAAAACTTTTACTTCGGCATCGGGAAAAACTACCGTACCAATATCTCTACCATCCATGACTACGCCTCTTTTTTTGCCTAATTTTTGTTGTTGTTTTACCATTGCCCTGCGAACTTCGGGAATAGCACTTACTTGACTAACACGCTCAGAAATGTACATTTTGCGGATTTC
>JANWZC010000131.1 GCA_025054975.1 Raineya sp. | reverse complement strand
CGTTACGTCAGAGGGAAACAGGAAATAACGATGGTATGGACGTGTGCCTTTGCCGAATTGATACTGTAAGTGAAGAACAATTTGAATTATATTTTGCAGGTGCCAGACGACCACTATACATTTTCAAAGATGATGATATAATTGAACTCAAAGGTTCGCGTAGTCATATTGGGGGTAGTGGACTCGGACTCATGCAAAGCCCTTATGAAACTTATCATCAAACTTTGCATAAAGGAGATGTGATTTATCTTTCTACCGATGGCTTTGCCGATAATCCTAACCCCAACAGACAAAAATTTGGTACTGATAAACTCAAAACTTTGCTTCTGCTCTATGGAAAAGAACCTTTACAAAGACAATGTCAGTTTTTGAAGGAAGAGTTGAAGATGTTCCAGAAAAATGCTCCTCAAAGAGATGATATTTTAGTAATGGGTATTAAATTGTAAAATTTTATTTGATATGCTTATCCGAATACTAAAAAAAATTTAAGTTTTTCTTGCTTTTATTAAGCTTTTGTTACACCTTTGTAAAGTCTTTTACGTATGCTTATTAACTCTTTTCATAGCCCTCCATAAGAGGGTTTTTTTATTGAATGGAGGCTTGGGAGCTTAGTTATTAAATTTCGTTATGCATTTATTAAAATCTTTTAGCAAGTTCATTATAAAAGTCTTGAAAAACAAAATTTTATTTCCTTATTTTGCTTAACTTTTACCAAAGTTTCTCATAAAATTATGCTCGTTGATGCCTATCAAATTGCCGAAACTATTCATCTGAAACGTTTTCGTAACGACTTCCTACATGAACCTGTTCATGCAAGTAGTTGGGATATTTTTTATGTAGAAGAGGAAGAGGAACGCTTCTTGCATGTTTTTAGCTATGGAGTAGTAGTTTTTGTGGGCTATGACGCTGTAAGCAAGAGTAATTTGTTAGATTTTATCAAAAAATATGCTGAAAATCCCGTTAATCTTGATGTAAATGACTATTTCACACTTTTGGTAGATAAAAATTTATCCAAAGCAGTCGTAAAAAATGACTCCATTACTTTACCTCAAGTTCAATTGGATGCTATTCGTATCATTACGCTCAATGTCGCTCAATCAGTGGCAATGGATTATTATGAAACATTAAGCCTTGAAATCTTGAACGCTAGTAAAGTGTATATTGACCAATTAGAAGAGTTTGGTAAAGTAAAAATTTCCAAAAGAGATTTGCTCAGGTTTATTGGAAAAGTAAAAAACATCAAAAATAGCATCATTGATAACCTCTACATTCTTGATGACCCCAACATTGTTTGGGATAATGAGGAATTACAACGTCTGCACCGACAACTCAAAGATAATTTTGATATTAGCCCACGTTTTCGGGATTTGGATTATCGTTTAAGAATAGTTGAGGAAAATTTAGTCTTGCTTACAGATTTATTGCAACATCGGGAAAGTTCTCGCTTGGAGTGGATTATCATTATTTTGATTTTAGTAGAAGTATTGAATGTATTTTTTAGCGAATGGCTACGCAAATTGTGGTCGCATTAAAAAATAATAACTACTCACTACTCACTACTCACTACTCACTACTAACTACTAACTAACTACTAATTACTAATTACTAATTACTAACTACTAACTACTAACTACTAACTACTAAACTACCAACTATGAACATTCTACTATTAGGCTCGGGAGGGCGAGAACACGCTTTTGCTTGGAAACTCACACAAAGTCCTTTATGCAAAAAGCTGTACGTTGCCACAGGCAACGCAGGTACAGCTCAAATTGCTGAAAATTTACCTATCAAACCCACAGATTTTGAAAGTTTAGCTAATTTTTGCAAGGAAAAAAATATTCAAATGCTTGTGGTGGGCAATGAAGAACCATTAGTGGCAGGCATTTGGGATTTTTTCAAAAAAAGAAAAGATTTGGAACATATTCATTTGATTGCCCCCTCGCAAGCAGGTGCTATGTTGGAAGGTAGCAAGGATTTTGCTAAACAACTTATGTTTGAACATCAAATTCCTACGGCAAGTTATCATACCTTTGGGGCAAACGAATTTGAAAAAGCCTTACAATATATTTACAATCACTCTTTGCCCATTGTGCTGAAAGCCGATGGACTCGCCGCAGGTAAAGGAGTATTGATTTGTCCTACGTACAGCCAAGCCGAAAAAACACTCAAAGAGATGCTCTTGGATAAAAAATTCGGCAAGGCAAGTGAAAAAATTGTTATTGAGCAATTCTTGGAGGGCATTGAACTTTCTGTTTTTGTGCTTACAGACGGCAAAAATTACAAAATTCTCCCCGAAGCCAAAGATTACAAACGAATTGGTGAAAATGATACAGGCTTGAATACAGGAGGTATGGGAGCAGTTTCACCCGTGCCTTTTGCCGACAAAGATTTTATGCAAAAAGTAGAACAGAAAATCATAGTGCCTACTTTGCAAGCATTGCAGCAGCGAAATATCAACTATGTTGGTTTTTTATTTATTGGTTTAATGAAGGTGGGCAATGAGCCTTATGTAATTGAATTTAATTGCCGAATGGGAGACCCCGAAACCCAAGTGGTTTTCCCTCGCATTGAAAACGACTTGGTAGAATTGCTTTTAGCCACCGCTACTCAAAAATTAAATGAAATCCAACTGAAAATCAAACCGCAAACAGCTGTTACTACGATTGTAGTTTCGCAAGGCTATCCTGAAAATTACGAAACAGGCAAAGAAATTCTAAATTTAGAAAAAATAGAGCATGCTCTTATTTTCCACGCAGGTACTAAACAAGAAAATGGCAAACTGCTCACCAATGGTGGTAGAGTGCTAGCTCTGACGGCTCTTGCAGATACACTACCCCAAGCCATTGCATTTTCGCAACAAGCCGCCGAAAAGGTTAGCTTTTCCAACAAATATTTTCGCAGAGATATTGGCAAAGATTTGCTTTGAAAAATATTTCTGCTTGTATTCTTAAACCTTTGCAGCTTTGTTGTGTCAAAGCATTGTATTTACCCAAAATTCAAATTCTATGAAAAAAACGAGTATTTATTTTGTAGTTTTGTTTTTGGCTTTTGCAATGCTTGCCGAAGCTCAAAGAATGGGCATGCGTAGAAATCCTAATAGACCACCTAAAACTCCTGAACAAAGAGCCAATGCTCTTACCAATAGGCTTACTAAGCGTTTGGGCTTAAATGGTGAACAAAAAGAACAAATCTACAAAATCAATCTGCAAGCTGCACAAAGAATAGATGAATTGCGAACAGAAGCCAGAGCTAAACGTGAAAGAGGTGAAAAACCTGAAAGAGGCTATTATGCCCAAAAAATTCGTGAATTAAACCAGCAACGCGACCAAAATATCATGGCTACGCTGAATGCTCAACAAAAACTTGAATACGAAAAAATAAAACAAAAGCGTAAAGAAACTATGAAAAAAAGAATGGAAAAACGCAGAAAAATGCGTCAGAAGTTGAATAAATCTGATACTGGCTATTTAGAAAATGATAATGATTTTGAAGAGATGTTGCTTGATGAAGTAGAGGAGGAACTATAATTGATGCTAAGTACTTTTGGTGAAGCGAAGGGAAAAAATTTGTTTTTTTCCCTTCTTTTTATTTAATTGCAAACAAAGTGAAGACGTATGGAAAACAGACATAACGCTATCCAACAGCCTGCTGAAATCTTACTGAAAGAAATTGAATTAGAAAACCAAATTCGTGAACTTTTGAGCGATACTCAAATCTATTTTGACTACAACATCGTTCCCGATAAGCAAGATGCTAAAATGCCACTCATCAAGTTAGACCTTATCACTATCAATCGCGAACACAATCAAAAGTTTCTTTTCCATTCTACAAAAGGGCATAACAAAATAGCTATCTTGGAAGATATGATTGCTTACATTACCGAGTTCAAAAAAAACCAAGAAAGCTATGAAATTGAGTGGATAGATACTAAAAATGATACTAAAGTACAAGTTTCGTGGTTTAGGGGAAATGATATTTTTGATGTGCTGCAAAAATTTTACTACGACAAAAAACAAAGTCGTTTTAAGATTTTGAAAATAACCTTAATGCCCGAATCTTGATGCTTGACTTTTTCCAAAAATTGAAAAATTATTTCATTCCTGAAAGCCATAAAACTGATGTCTTACTCTACAAAAAGGCAGAAAATATTGTGGAAGCTACCTTAGTGGGTTTAAGCTTGCTGATAGTAATTTTACCTTTTAATGTTTATTTCAACCTTTCCAAAACCTTACTTGCAAACTTTTTGTGTATTGTCTTTCTTTTGGCAAGTTTATATGCTTTCAAGAAGGAACTTTCCTTGGTGATTTTTGGAAATATTTTAAGCCTGATAGCTTATATTTTAGTTTTAGTAGCCACCTTAGAAACAAGGGGAATATACTCTCCTGTAATCTCTTCGTTTTTAGTAGCAAGCATTATTGCTTTTTTGTATGCAGGTGATTTTTTGGGTATTTTATGGGTTATGCTGATTGTGATGACTATTCTTGTTTTAGCAATTTTAGAGGCGGCAAATGTCAAATTGCCTTTTACTATCCAAGAAGTCCAAAATAAAATCTTTTACAATACTCTTGTAAATGTAGCCTTAATAGCTTTTGTAGTTTATTTGATACGCTTTTATGTGAATATCCTCAAAAACATTAGCAAACGAAATTTTCTGAAAACAGAAAAAATGGAAAAATACAATCAAGTTTTAGCCGAACAACAAGCCCTAATAGAAAATAAAAATAAAGAATTACTCAAACTTTACGAAGAATATGACAAGCAAAATAAGGATTTGTTATTGCAGAAAGAACTTTTGCAAACTCAAAATGATGAACTCAATCGGGCTTATGCCGAACTAATTGATAGTATCTACTACACTAAACGCATACAAGAGGCTCTTTTGCCTTCAATAGAAGTGATTAAACCACATTTTCGTGATTTTATGATTCTTTACAAGCCTAAAGAAATATTAAGTGGTGATTTTTATTGGTTTGCTGAAGTTAATGAATATTTATTTTTAGCTGTTGCCGATTGTACAGGACACGGCATTCCCGGTGCTTTTATGACCGTAATTGGCAATGATTTACTCAACAGAATTATTAAAGAAGATTATATTTTTTCTCCAAGCGAAATTTTGAAAAAACTTGATAAAGAACTATATAAAACTTTACAAAAAGAAAGTGGCTTCAAATTAGATATTATTACCGAAGGAATGGATATAGCTTTATGTAGAATTGATAAAGAAAGCAGCGAAATTTGTTTTGCAGGAGCAAAAAGACCGCTTTTTATTGTGAATGAAACAGGAGTACAAGAAATTAAGGGCAGTCGTTTTAGTATTGGTGGTAGTAGTAGTGTGGAAAAGCATTTTGAAGAGCATCGCTATATTTATAGCGAGAATGATGCTTTTTATATGTCTTCTGATGGTTTTACCGACCAATTTGGTGGAGAATATGATACCAAATTTTTAACTACACATTTCAAAGAAAAACTAAAAATCAATTACCACAAACCTATGGAATATCAAAGGTTGTACCTGAATGAATTGCATGAAACTTGGAGGGGGTACATCAACGAACAAACTGATGATATTTTGGTAGTAGGTTTTCGGATTTAATCAGGCAAAAGTAATTCGTCTTCGTTTGTCCAGAAAATACGATGCAGAGTATATTTTACCGACATAAAAAGTATCGGATAAGCCATTAGAAACACTGCTCCAAAAGCTATCAAGATTTCTTTGAAGTGAGCCGAACCTACCCGCCAATTATAAATTTTCACAATACCTACAATAATATCATCAAGGCTAATCATAAAGCGGAATAAAGCAAAAAAAGCTATCAAAATTATCACGCTACATACCACTCCTACCAGCAAAGTACGAACAAATACTTGCCAAGCTACTTTACTGTTAGTGATTTTGCTCAATGCAAAAACTAATGAAGAAAAAAGTATCACACCTACCCATTTCATACTCACCACCCATTCGGTATTGAGCAGAAAATCGGGAGGAAATACCTTTTGAAACACGTAAAATAAAATCATTACCAATGCAAAAGATAGCAGACTATACAGCAAACCTTCCAAAAATAAAATGGGGAAAGATAGCTCTTTGAAGTCTTTTTTACCTTGCAGGATTTCAATTTCTTCTTCGGGAGTCATAGTTTTGGATATTTTAATCAGGTTCGGGTGTTCATTTTGCTTGCTTTCAAAAATAGAAAATCTTTTGAAAAAAAGAAATATTGAGTGCTTTTTTTGTGAAAAAAAAATATTTTTGCTCTCAAAGTCAAGTAATTATTTACAATGAAAACAGCCCTGAAAGCCTATTGGAAATATTTCTGGAATGCTAAAAATGAAAACAGCCTTCACTCTCCTTTTGTCTTCCAACTTTATACCCAAGTAATTAAAAACCAAGAATTTGATTTTTATGCTTACGAGGAAATTGAAAAGCTACGTGAATTGCTTTTAGATAATGATGAAGTTGTGCAAATTCAAGATTTGGGGGCAGGTTCTAAAAATGACAAAAGCCTCAAAAGAAGTATCAGACAAATTACGGCAGCGGCTTCATTGCCTCCCAAAGTAGCTCAAATGCTCTTTCGGCTTATCAATTTTTTACAACCTCAAATTGCATTAGATTTAGGTACTTCGGTAGGGCTTACAACGGCTTATCTTGCCAAAGCTATGCCGCTTGAAGGTAAAATTTACACCTTTGAAGGAGCAGAAAGTTTGGCAAATTTGGCTCAAAAGCACTTCAAAATGCTTCAAATTCAGAACGTTGAAATCATAAAAGGTAACCTTGATGAAACTCTACCACAAACACTCTCACAGGTTTCCCAAGTGGATTTTGCTTTGATAGACGCTAATCATCGCTTAGAACCTACTTTACGTTATTTTGAGCAAATCCTGACCAAATGCCACGAAAATAGTGTAATCGTCTTTGATGATATTTACTGGTCGGAGGAAATGAAAAAGGCTTGGGAAAAAATTTATGCTGATACTCGTATTGGTATCAGCATAGATTTGTTCAGGGTGGGAATAGTCTTTTTAAGGCAAAAACAAGAAAAACAACATTTTATTCTACGTTTTTAACGTGTTTTTACTTTGATTTCTGTGCCATTTTTCTTTTCTTTGATTTCATATCTTACCTCGTTGTGCTTGTGTTTTTTGCCCTTTTTAGCATGACCGGGCGGAACGCCTTTGCTATGCACATGTACGGTAGTGCAAGCACTTACCACCAAAAATAATGTGGTTGCAAAAAGCAAATGAAGTTTCTTCAGCATATACCAAAATTTTAGGAGTTTGAAATAATACCATTTTCTATGAAACGCTAAATTCTATTTTTTAGTTTCCTAAAAATATTCTCTCAATCAATACAACTAAATCCATTGGTTTCTTTAATACTCAAAAGAATTTGGTTTTATACCACTCTTTTGGCGTTTCGGCTTTGTTGCTGAGCATACTTCGGCAAGCTCAA
>JANWZC010000130.1 GCA_025054975.1 Raineya sp. | reverse complement strand
CAATGATACTCACCCCTTCGGCAGAAAGAGCGGCAATTAGCAGGGCTACTCCAGCCCGAATATCAGGCGAACTCATCTTAATACCTCGCAAAGGATATTTACGATTGATACCTATTACGGTAGCTCGGTGAGGGTCATTGAGAATGATTTGAGCCCCCATATCTATCAATTTATCCACAAAAAACAAACGGCTCTCAAACATTTTTTGATGAATAAGTACTGTTCCTTCGGCTTGTATGGCAGTAACTAATACAATACTCAACAAATCAGGAGTAAAACCAGGCCAAGGAGCATCATCAACTTTCAAGATTGAGCCGTCAATAAAAGTTTCAATTTGGTAATGCTTTTGTGCAGGGACAAAAATATCATCACCACGAAATTCCATTTGAATCCCCAACCTTCTAAAAACTCTTGGAATACACCCTAAATGCTCAATACCACAATTTTTGATAGTAACTTCAGAAGCAGTAGTAGCCGCAAGACCAATGAAACTACCTACTTCAATCATATCGGGCAAGAGGGTATGCTCTGTGCCTTGCAAACTCTCAACCCCTTCAATCGTAAGCAAATTTGAGCCAATACCTGAAATTTTTGCTCCCATTCGGGAAAGCATACGACAAAGTTGCTGAATATACGGCTCACAAGCAGCATGATAAATAGTAGTTTTACCTTTGGCAAGTACCGCTGCCATAATGATATTTGCCGTTCCTGTTACGGATGCCTCGTCAAGTAAAATATACTTTCCTTGCAAATTAGAGGCATCTATTTCATAAAATTCGGTTTTAGGATTATAGTTGAATTTTGCTCCAAGCTCTTGAAAGCCCAAGAAATGAGTATCCAAACGTCTTCTACCAATTTTATCACCACCAGGCTTGGGAATCTTACTTTTACCAAAACGAGCCAGCAAAGGTCCCAAAATCATAATAGAACCTCGCAAAGCAGAGGCTTTTTGTATGTAAGCAGGAGTTTCTAAATATTCCAAATTGATATTACGAGCCTCAAAACGATAAGAATGTGAATTGATTTTATCTACCTTTACACCCAAATCCTGCAAAATTTCAATGAGTTTCAGCACATCACGAATTTGGGGAATATTATGCACAATCACAGGTTCAGCTGTAAGCAATACCGCACACAAAATCTGTAAAGCCTCATTTTTAGCTCCCTGTACGCTTAATTCTCCTTTGAGCGTTTTACCTCCTATTACTTGAAATGCAGACATTTTTTTTAGATATTAGACACAAGACACAAGAAATTAGACACGAGACATTAGACACAAGACACGAGACATTAGGTTATATTCAAAAAAATAAGTAGTTTTTGAATATTTTTCCAAAACGCCCTTGATGAGTATATCTTAGCTTTTATTTCAAATTTTTCTCCAAGTAATCCGTATAAAGGCTGTAAAGCAACAAACGACTTTGCCAACTATATGCTACTCCGTGATTACCTGGTGGAAAAATGCGTAAATCTACATCTTTGCCTGTATCAATCATTGCCTTGACAAGCTGAAAAGTATGTTTTACGTGAACATTTTCATCCATTGCCGAATGTACCAAAAGCATTTTGCCTTTGAAATTTTTGACATAATTCATACACGAGGAAGATATATATTTGGAGTCATTTTCAGGCAAAAGCCCCATATAACGTTCTGCATAAATGCTATCGTACAAACGCCAATCCGTAACAGGTGCCGCTACAATAGCTACTTTGAAAATTTCAGGATAATTAAGTATCGTAAAAGCTGACATATATCCTCCGTAACTATGTCCGCGAATAGCAATGCGATTGGCATCAATAAAGCCTTGCTTGACAAGATATTGAGCCGTTTCGGCAAAATCTTTGCTTTCGTACTTGCCAAGCTGCTCATAGACAATTTTTTCAAAAGCATAGCCATAACCCCCACTACCTCTATTATTCACACTTGCAACTACATACCCCTGTTGAGCCAAATACTGCTCCCAAGTGTCTCTACCAAATTCATTATACACACTTTGAGCCCCAGGACCTCCGTAGATATTGAGCAGTAAAGGATACTTTTGATTGGGATTAAAGTTCAAAGGCTTGACAAGGTAAATATCAATTTTTTGCCCGTCAGAGGTAGTAAAACTGGTTAGCTCACGAGGAGAATAAGCATTTTCTTGAATAAATTTACTCACTTCGGCATTATCTACAAGTTTTTTAAGCATCCGAGGTGTTTTACCTACCTCCCAAAGTTCTACTTGGATAGGCGTAGTGGTATTGGAGTATCTATCCAAATAATATTTGCTGTTGGGTGAAAAATCAATGATGTGTCTGCCTGCGGTTTGTGTAAGGCGACGTTTGTTTTTGCCTGAAAAATCTATTTCGTACAAATGTCTTTCCAACGGAGAAACCTCAGTAGAAGTGTAATAAATTTTTTTGTTCTTGACGTCAATATTATGCACAAACACTACTTCCCAATTTCCTTTGGTAACTTGTCCGAGCAATTTACCATTGTAATCATAGCGATAGATATGAGCAAAACCATCTCGTTCTGAAATCCAAAAGAATTCCTGCAAGCCCTGTGGGAAAAAAGCATAGTGCATAATCCCCGCAAAAAAGTCAAATACATCAATCCAAGCCTTTGAGGTTTCCTCCATAATAAGTTTGGTATCACCATTTTGGACATTAGCAAAATAAAGTTTAAGATGATTTTGCTTTCGGTTCAAGTGCATTATGGCAAGCTCGCCTGCTCGTGCAGTCCAATAGATACGTGGAATGTAGCCGTCCGCCAAATCAATTTTAGCCCAAATCCGTTGATTTTTTTCTACATCAATCATGCCAATTTTTACAATCGGATTGCTATTGCCCACCTTGGGATAAGGCAATTTTTCGTAAGAATCCGCAAGCCCGCTATAATCGGTCATTTGGAAAATCGGCACATTGCGTTCATCGGTTTGCCAAAAGGCAATGTATTTGCTATCAGGAGACCATTCCCAAGCCTGAGCTAATCCAAATTCTTCTTCATACACCCAACCAAAACGTCCATTCCAAACGTTTTCTTGGGCATCGTTGGTAAGTTGGGTCTCTTTTTGCGTAGCGAAATCAAGAACGAAGAGATTACCTCCTTTCTCGTAAGCAACCTTTTTGCCATCAGGTGAAAGTTCTGCCGAAAGAGCATCTTTGGCGGCAACTCGGAGTGTTTTATTTGCTACATCATAAAAATAGTAATCCGAAACCCCTGAACGGCGATAAATAGGACGAAAATTAGTCTGAAAAAGCAGATATTTACTATCCTTTGACCACTGAAAAGAACTATAACTGAAATCTTGGTCTTTATCGGGAAATTTTAAGCCTGCTGCATTAAAAATTATTTCTTCTTTGGCATCTTTGGGTGAAAAAACTTTGATTTGCCCCACTCCTTCAATAAAAGAAAATTTTTCTCCTCCTTCAATCCAATTTACACTACGAGGACCAAAATTGCCTGAAAGTTTGCTACCAGCACTCAAAGCCTCTTGCAAAGAAGCAAAACGTTTCTTTTCTTGGGCTTTAAGCGTACCCACTAACAATAAAAAAGTCAATAAACCTAATGCAAATATTCTTTGATACATAAGCAAAACTTTTTTAGATTGGTCTGCAAATAAATACATTCTTGGCAAAAAAATGAAACTTTGCTTTGAAAAAAATGTAAGGAAAACAATTATTTTTGTAGCCCAAATAACCTCTGTAAAATGGATTTTCATATTCTCATTAGCAACCTGACTAATCCCACCATTCTATTTTTTTTACTTGGGATTTTTGCGACTTTTGTCAAAAGTGACTTGGAAATTCCACAATCATCAAGCAAATTCATTTCGTTATATTTGTTGTTTTCAATCGGCTTCAAGGGTGGGCAAGAATTAGTACATAGTCATTTCACTTCGGAAATTATTTTTTCGGTGCTTTTAGGAATAGCCATTTCGGCAACTATTCCAATATATACGTTTTTTTTACTTAAACGCAAACTTAGCATAGGCGATGCAGGAGCTATTGCCGCAACTTACGGATCGGTGAGTGCAGTAACTTTCGTTTCAGCGGTTTCCTTTTTGGAAATCCAAAAAATCACTTTCGGCGGACACATGGTAGCAGTTATGGCTTTCATGGAAGCCCCTGCTATCATTGTTGGCGTAACCTTGATAAAAAAATTTGAAAAAGAAGCCTCTCACCAAAGCAGTAATATGTGGGAAATCATCAAACATTCTTTTACAAATGGCAGTGTACTAATGATTTTTGGCAGTTTAATCATTGGTATCATCTCCGATGATAAGCAAGCCGAAGGCATCAAACCTTTCACCACCGATATTTTCAAAGGTTTTTTAGCCATTTTCTTGCTGGAAATGGGCATGGTAACGGCTCGCCGATTTGCCTCTTTCCGCAAACAAGGACTCTTCCTAACGCTTTTGGCTATTTTTCTACCTGCTTTTAATGGTATAATGGCTGTTTTAGTAAGTTCCTTAATTACAGCAGATACAGGCAACCGATTTATCTTTGGAGTGCTTGCGGCAAGTGGTTCGTATATTGCAGTGCCTGCGGCTATGAAATTTGCCGCCCCCAATGCCGACCCCGGTATTTACATTCCTATGGCTCTCGGACTTACTTTCCCATTTAACATTTCAGTAGGATTTCCCTTATATTTTGCAGTGGCTAATGCTGTTTAGATGTTAGACACAAGACATTAGACACAAGACATTAGACATTAGACACAAGATGTAAGAAAATACATTAAGAAATTTTCATTAAAATAATGCCTAACATTCTCCTTTTAGATAATTTTGACTCCTTTACCTACAATTTACAAGATTATTTAGAGCGTCTGGGGGCAAAGTGCCAAGTTTTTCGTAATAATATTGATATTCAAGAGATTACTCAATTTCAGTATCAGGGAGTAGTACTTTCACCGGGACCTGCTACCCCCCAAAAAGCAGGAAATTTGATGCAAATCTTAGACTTTTACCACGATAAATTGCCTATCTTGGGAGTATGTTTGGGGCATCAGGCGATTGGAGAATATTTTGGAGCTACACTCACACACGCTCACGCACCTATGCATGGAAAAATTTCGGAAATCTTTGTGAAACCAAGTATTTTATTTGCAAATTTGCCCACAAAATTCAAAGTGGTACGTTATCATTCGCTTGTATTGCAGAATTTACCACAATCTTTGCGAGTTATTGCCTTGACTTGTGATAGTTATCAAGAAATTATGGCTTTGGAACACACCAACTTACCCATTTTTGGCGTACAATTTCACCCCGAAGCCATTTTGTGCGAATATGGTTTAGAAATTTTAAGAAATTGGCTGAAAATAACATGAAAGTGCTTTTTATTTTTGGAGGAATGCCTAATTATTTACGAGATTTTCTTGAAAAGCTCAATCAAACGCAAAATTTAGAAGTATTTGTCGTTATTCCTGAAAAAAAAAGCAAAACCATAGGTTCAGGTGTTTTTGAAGACCTACAAGCCTCTTGCTCTTTTCAAATTCTACACACCCAAGAGTTTTTGCTTCTTGGTCAAAAACCTGCTCTGAAAAATTTATTTCAGATTATTAAGTCTATATCTCCACAAATTGTTGTCGTAGGTTGGCCTTACATTTTGGGGTTGTATCTGAACGTAAAATTAAAAATTTGGCTTAAAAAAAATAACATCAAAGTTTTTTACAGAAGCATTCCTTACCAATTACCACCTTATCAAGAAGCCTTGCAATTTTATACGCACCAAGGTTTTTTTGATGAAAATATGAATCATATCAAAGCGGATACTCTTTTCAAAAAAATAAAGTATTGGCTCATTACTCAAATCAATAGAAGTTATTTTCGTTGGGTTGATGGACACTTGAATTATTGTACTCAGGCTCTTGAAATTCTGCCGACGTATGGCGTTCCCAAAGAGAAAATATTTGTTACTTACAATTCTATTGATACCGATAAAATTTTAGAAGCAAAAATCGCTATTCAGAATAAAGAGTCTATACTCCCTCCTAATCCGCTGAGAATTATCCACGTAGGACGACTTGTCAAGTGGAAGAAAATAGATATGCTTTTAGAGGTTTTTGCTAGGGTAATACAAAAATTTCCTACTGCTGAACTAATTTTAATTGGCGATGGAATAGAAATGCAAAACTTACAAAAATTAGCCCACAACCTTCAAATACATACAAAAGTAAAATTTTTAGGAGCTATTCATCAAACTCAAATTTTAGGCAAGTATTTTTCAGAAAGTTTATTTTGCGTTTTGGTAGGAGCAGGAGGTTTGGTTATCAATGAGGCAATGGCTTGGGGCAAACCTGTTATTTGTTCCGAAGCAGATGGAACTGAAAAAGATTTGATTATTCATCAAAAAACGGGCTTGTTTTTTGAAAAAGATAACCCAACCGATTTACAAGCAAAAATTGAATATTTGCTACAAAATCCTGAAATTGCCAAAGAAATGGGAAAAAATGCCGAAGAATTTATATTTTCTCATATCAACATACATACAGTAGTTAAGAATTTTGTTAATGCCTTCAATGCTGTAACAGCTAACCAATATCAACTTCGCTATGAACCCCAAACTTATTCATATAGTAGGAGCCAGACCTAATTTTATGAAATTAGCCCCTTTGTACAAGGCTCTTTCTGCCACAATTTTCAAACAAAAAATTATTCATACAGGTCAGCACTATGACGTGAAAATGTCTGATGTTTTCTTTGAGGAGCTACAAATCCCCTCCCCTGATTATCATTTAGGAGTAGGTTCTGGCTCTCACACAGAGCAAACTGCTAAAATAATGTTAGCAATTGAGCCAATTTTATTACAAGAAAAACCTAATTGTGTAATTGTATATGGAGATGTAAATTCTACTTTGGCGGCGGCTTTGGTGTGTGCCAAAATGCAAATTCCTTTGGCTCACGTAGAAGCAGGTTTGCGTTCTTTTGATTATTCTATGCCCGAAGAAATCAATCGCATACTTACAGACAGGATAAGTAACTTCTTATTCACTCCTTCGGAAGATGCTAATCAAAATCTGCTCAACGAAGGAATAAAAGCAGAAAAAATCTTTTTCGTGGGCAACATCATGATAGACACTCTTACCTTTGCTTTACAAAATATCCAACAATTTCCGCAAAGAGTTATCAAAAGTGCTTCCCTTATTGAGGAATTTGGAGAGAAAAATTACATTTTATCTACGGTGCATCGTCCTTCAAACGTTGATGACCAAGAGGCTTTACGTAAATTATTCAATTTCCTAAAAAAAATTGCACAAGATATTCCTATCGTACTACCTATTCACCCACGTACTCAAAAACATCTTCAAGAAAACCTTGACATTTTTCCTTTACCTACTCAGATGAAGGTTATTGAACCTTTGGGTTATTTAGACTTTGTAAATTTACAGAAAAACGCTCTCTGCATACTTACCGACTCAGGCGGAGTACAAGAGGAAAGTTCAGTATTGCATGTGCCTTGTTTTACACTGCGTCCAAATA
>JANWZC010000012.1 GCA_025054975.1 Raineya sp. | reverse complement strand
GATACGCAGTTATTCATGTAAAATGTTTGGAGTATTTGTAAAAATGATTAAGTCCGTATTGTTCTTATCTAAGATTGAGCTGCATAATTCACGTTATCTAAATCTGGCTACATAATTTAAGTTACTAAATTGATAGTTTGGGAGCAAGTGAGTCCCCCTCTCCTTTGGAGAGGGGGCAAGGGGGTGAGGTTAAAAAATTTCATTTTAAGCAATTTACCTTCTTTACAACGTGAGTTGATAGTTAAATGATACGCAGTTATTCATGTAAAATGTTTGGAGTATTTGTAAAAATGATTAAGTCCGTATTGTTCTTATCTAAGATTGGACTCATAATTCACTTAACCAGAAGGTTCTTAAATTGGAAGGGCTTCAAGGAAACGGGGACAAAGGTTACCTGACTAAGTTAAGAGCTTACTTTCAGGAAAAAAATATCCAACTCACTATCAGAGTTCGTAAGAATATGCAACCCCCAAAGTTAAGTGAAGAAGAAAAATATTTTCTCTACAAAAGAGGCATCATTGAATCGGTGATTGATAAGCTCAAAAATCAGCGTCAAATTGACATACAAGGCATAGAAGTCCTAAGAACTTTATGGTCAATCTCCGGGCAGGACTCATTGCTTATAAGTTCTTGGACAAAAAGCCCTAAGTGCAGAAGTATCAACCTGAATGCTTTATCTAAAAATATTGTACTTATTCAAGATTTAGCAGCTTAACTCACGTTATTGAATAATTTTGATAATCATTGATGGAATTGGAAATTTTGCTATCTTAGTGGGGAAAATATGTGACTATCTAAAATAAATGAAAAACACGTTAAAATTCAAAATTAAAATTTATAAAGGCTGTTTGACTATACTGCTCAAAGTTTTACTTTCCATTTGTGCCTTTTCTCAAACTCTTACCACTGAGCAAGCTGAAAGACTTGCCAAATTGCCTCTCAAATGCCTTTAACAAGAATACCCTAACAAGTTGAATCAAGTTTTGCAAGACGAAACAGATTTGGGCAATCCTAAAACTTTGCACCCTGCTTTCTATGGCTGTTTTGATTGGCACTCAGCAGTACACGGACATTGGAGCTTGGCATTTTTGCTTCGCAGGTTTCCAAATTTGGCTCAAAAAGAAGAAATTATCCAAAAACTCACTTTACACCTTTCAGTAAGCAACATTCAAAAAGAAATAGCTTACTTTACTAAAAAACACAAATACGCTTTTGAGCGTACTTATGGCTGGGCTTGGCTTTTAGCTCTGCAACAAGAACTTAACACGCATCCCGAACCTCGTTTGCGTCAATTAGCACCTAATTTGCAACCGCTCTCTGATTTACTTGTAGCTCGCTTTCAGGAATTTTTGCCTAAATTGCTTTATCCCATACGTGTAGGTACACACAATAACACTGCCTTTGGAATGAATTTGGCTTGGGATTATGCCGTAGCTACTCAAAACACTAATTTTCAAGCACTGCTCAAAAAAGAGGCTATACGTCTTTTTGGAAAAGATGTGAATTGTCCGTTTGTGTGGGAGCCCAGCGGTACAGATTTTCTTTCACCTTGTTTGGAGGAAGTTGTTTTAATGATGAGAGTTTTGCCCAAACAAGAGTTTTTGACTTGGTTAAAGAAATTTGCTCCTGAATTATGGAAAAAGAATTTTCGGTGGGAGGTTGCCAAAGTCTCCGACCGCACCGATGGACATTTGGTACATTTAGACGGCTTAAATTTCAGCAGGGCTTGGAATTTGTATGATTTAGCTAATCGCTATTCTGAATTTGCTCATTTACGAAGTCTTGCAGATGAACACTTGCGTTTTTCTTTACCTGTAATCACAGACGGCAACTACGAAGGCGAACATTGGCTTGCTTCTTTTGCCTTGCGAGCCTTCTTGATGAAAGAAGCACAGAAAAAACCTTGATAAATTTTCAAATTTTCAAAGGCTCTAAGGTTTCTTGTTTTTCCCAAGAAAGCAATTCTATGTTTTCTCCGTCAAATGTAGCATAAGTACAATGATAAATCCATTCACCTGTGTTGATGTAATAAGATTTTTCGCCCACAGGCAAAAAAAGCGGTAGGTGTCGGTGTCCGAAAATATAGAAATCGTGATGTTTAAGAACTTCTTGTTCTTTGCAATAAGCCCAAAGCCATTCACCTTCACCAAGAAATTTCTCAGTGCCTTTTTTTTCACTTTGCAAACGACTATGCTTTGACCAAAATTTTGCCAAAGCAATACCCCAATCAGGGTGAATTTGTCTGAAAAGCCATTGACAAACTCTGTTGGCAAAGATTTTTTTCAAGATTTTATATTTGGTATCTCCAGGTCCCAAGCCATCGCCATGCCCTACAAGGAAACTTTTTCGATTGATAGTAATTTCAATAGGGTTGCGAAAAATAGGAATTCCAAGTTCTTGGCTGAAATAATCAAAAAGCCACATATCGTGGTTGCCTGTGAAAAAAACAATTTGAATGTCGTGGTCTAATAGTTCTACTAATTTGCCTTGAAAACGAATAAATCCTTTGGGGATAGCGTGTTTGTATTCAAACCAAAAGTCAAAAATATCACCGAGCAAGAAAATACTTTGAGCATCCGAACTGATTTGCTCTAAAAAATTGCAAATTTCTTTTTCTCGTTGAGGGCTATTACGTATTCCCAAATGAAAATCAGAAGCAAAATAAATTTTTTTCCCTGCTTGCAAAGTAATATTCAGCGAAAAAGAAGGCATAAAATTTTTGAGATATGCAAATTTTTAAGGTTAATTCTTAACAATCTGACTACCTGTAAGTTGTAATTTACGTAGATTACTCTGAAATTTTTGGGCTTCTGCCATTGTCTTGAAAACACCTAAAATTAAGGTGTTTCCGTTACATTCTACTTGTACTTGATAAGTATTGGTTGAGGGTTCTGGTTTGTTGGTTGGTTTTTTCTGGGGCTTTTCTTTTTGAGGAGCAGGGTCAGGTGTCTCTTCTGTTTCCCGACTATTCATTTCTGCTTTTTTCTGCTCTAATTCTCTAATTTTTGCTCTCAAACGCATTATTTCAGCGTTTTTTTCGGACAGTTGTTGCTCGCTTGCATTCAATTCAGTCTCCAAAGATTTCAATTCCTTTTCTTTAGCTTCTTTGCTTTCAAAAAGTGCTTTGAATTGTTCAGGAGTAGTTTCCTTTTTGCGTTTTTCCCACTCACGTAAAAGGGCTTTCTCTTCTTTGCTCAATTCGGTTTGAGCAAAAAGATAATGAACTACCAAAAATCCAAGTAATGCGAGAATAATTTTCTGCATAATTCTATCTGTATTTCGCTCTTTCAAAAAAGAGCAATCAAATCCTTATGCAAAGTTACAAAAATTATCCAAATAAACAAGCACTTGAAATACAGATTTACAGGAAATTAGATTTTTTCAGCAATTTCTTTGGCAAAGTAGGTCAGAATGATGTCTGCTCCTGCTCGTTTAATGCTCAACAAACTCTCCATAATTACTTTTTCACTGAGCCAACCTTTCTCAATAGCGGCTTTGAGCATGGCATATTCACCACTTACGTTATAAGCGGCAACAGGAACAGCAAAATTATCTCTGATCAAGCGAATAACATCTAAATACGGCAAAGCAGGTTTGACCATAATTATATCTGCTCCTTCGGCAATATCTAATTCTGCTTCCATAAGGGCTTCACGAGCATTGGCAGGATTCATCTGATAGGTTTTCTTATCACCAAATTTGGGAGCTGACTCCAACGCATCACGAAAAGGTCCATAGAAAGCACTTGCATATTTTGCCGTATAAGCTAAAATAGAAACTTGCTTAAAACCATTTTCATCTAAAATTTTCCGTAAATAGCCCACTCTGCCGTCCATCATATCGGAAGGAGCTATACAATCGCTACCTGCTTGGGCTTGCACCAAAGCCATTTTGCCCAAAATTTCCAAAGTTTCGTCATTTAAAATTTCACCATTCTTTACAATTCCATCGTGTCCATCGGAGCTGTAAGGGTCTAAAGCTACATCTGTAAAAAGCATTACTTCGGGAAAATTCTGCTTGATAGCACGAATAACACGTGGATACAAGCCTTCGGGATTGTAGCTTTCTGAACCTATGTTATCTTTTTTATTTTCAGGAATTTGCGGAAACGGAGCAAAAGCCTTAATACCCAATTTCACACAAGCCTCTATTTCTGCTAAAAGTAAATCCAAAGAAAAGCGAAAAATACCAGGCATTGAGGGTATTGGTATTTTCTGATTTTCACCTTCGCACACAAACAAAGGAAAAATCAAATCATTTTTGCTGAGCCACGTTTCTTGCGTAAGATTTCGGATAACTTCATTTTTACGATTTCTGCGAGGACGACGCCAAAGAAATTCTTGCATAACTCAATCAAAGTTTTTTTTCAGAAATTGATGTAAAACAATTAAAACCCACAAACGATTGTAATAAAAATCATTGCCTTTCAAGAACTTATCTTTCAATTCTTTTACTTTTTCGTACTTGACAAGGTCGTAATGCGTAACAACTTTATGGTTTAAGAATTCATCTATTAAATAACGCAAATCTGTTCTGAGCCATTGCGTTAGTGGAATAGCAAAACCCCATTTAGGACGCTTAAATAATTCAGCAGGTACATAACGAAACAAAATTTTTTTCAATAAATATTTGGTAGTTTTATTTCGGTATTTAAGTGAAGTATCCAAATTAAGGGCAAATTCAATAACTCGGTAGTCCAACAGCGGAGAGCGTACTTCCAAAGCATAACGCATAGAAGCCCTATCTACTTTTACGAGCAAGTCGTCTTGTAGGTAATATTGCAAATCAAAGAGGGCTTGTTGCTCACGAGGCGAGCAGTTCATTAAGCCAAATTGCGAAGAAAGTAGTGGTTCGGCGTTAGTTACAGGAAAAGTAATCAAATCTTCTACTTCTGCTTGGGAAAATAAAAATTGTTCTTGCGAAAAGATATGACTTGCCAAATGTTTTCCCTTTGGATAACGAAACATTTGTGAGCCTTTTTGGAAAGCAAGTGTTTTTTTCAGCTTCAAAAGTTGAGCGATACAAAAACGCAGAGGCTTCAGATAAGGATTTTTCAGTCGTTCTGCCCAAGCATACGTTCCATAACCTTGAAAAAGTTCATCACCGCCATCTCCTGCCAAAGCTACACTCACATATTTTTTGGCAAATGCTGAAATAAGCATCGTTGGCACTGCTGAGCTATCGGCAAAAGGCTCATCATAGACATCTATTATTTCAGGAATAAGATTTTTAGCTTCTTGAGGTGAAAGAATTAACTCATAGTGGTCGGTTTGTAGATGTTGAGCCACCTGACGAGCAAAGGGGGCTTCATTGTATTGTTCATTTTCAAAGCCAATGGAAAAAGTTTTAATTTTTTCTGAACTTACGCTTTGGGCAAGTGATGCAACTGTGCTGGAGTCAATACCACCACTCAAAAAAACCCCCAAAGGCACATCGCTAATCAATCGGTAGCGAATTGAGCTTTGTAACAGCGTTTCTAATTGTTTTTCGGCTTCGGTTTCATCTGAAATTTTTTGTTTTTTCAAGCAGGCTTGAATATCCCAATACATATTTTCCTCAATGCCCTTGCGAGAGACTTTTAACCAATATCCCGAAAACATCTTGAACACATCTTCATAGATACTATGTGGGCGAGGGATATAGCCTAAATGCAAAAAATCTTCGATAGCCAAGTAATTGAGGTCTTTGGGAATAAATGGTAAAACCATCAAGGCTTTGAGTTCGGATGCAAAAGCAAAGTAATGACCATTCCAAAAGTAATAGATAGGTTTTTTACCGATTCTATCTCTGCACAGATAAAGTTCTTTTTTGTGTGTGTCATAAACGGCAAAGGCAAACATACCATTGAACATCTGCACACAAGCCATACCTTTTTGAGCAAAGGCTTCTACTAAAATTTCGGTATCAGACTGGGTGCGGGGCTGAATTTGTAATTTTTCAGCAACTTCACGGAAATTGTAAATTTCGCCATTGAAAACAACGACATATCTACCATCTTTCGAAAAAAATGGCTGATTAGCCCTTTCAGAGAGGTCAAGAATACTCAGGCGACGATGACCTAAACCACAATATTCATCTTGAAAAAAACCTTCTGCATCGGGTCCGCGATGAGCCAATTGGGCAGTCATAGCTTGCAGAAGGCTTTTATCTAATGTTTTCTCATAACAGAGAAAACCTGCTATACCACACATACAAAAAATTTGATTGAAATAATTTCGGCAAAAATAATGAATTTAGCAGTTTGGAAAGAAAAAAAATTGTCTTAGAGAGAATTTATTTGTCAAACATATGGCTTTTGCAAGATTTCTTCACTGAAACACTATACTAAACTTTTTAATGCAGGACTCACCTTGTTGATACTTGTAGGGGCTTTGAAATTGCTTATTGCAATTTCTGCACAGAAAGTTTTTGCTCTTTACGTTATACAACCATTTTTTATTATTTTTGTTCAAAGTAACACCTGCTTACTTTCAAGTAAGCTCACACAAAAAGCAAAAACTAATTATCTATTACATTACAGAAAAGTTCCGTAATATGCTTTCTGAACGGGAAAAAATAAGAATGTTTTTTGTATTGTTTTTTATCTCTTTTTCTCTGCCAATTTTAGCTCAACTCAACATAGCAGGAGAGGAATGGGTGTATAAAATCAATAAAGACGGAAACGAAGCTGCAGAAATTACTTTCCAAGCCGATAAACAGTTGCATGATTTCAACAATTTCAAGTGTTACAAAATCATTGCTAAAGCACGTATTACAGCCTTTTTGGGCATTGTCAGTGTAGATAATAAAATCACTTCTTGGATTGAAAATCAGAAATTCAAAACCCAAAAAGTGCATATCTACTATGATGACGGCAAAAACAAAAACAACTATATTATAGAGTGTAAGCCACAAAAAAAACAAATTGAAGCATATAGCCTCGAAAACCCCAAGGAAAAACAACTTTTTACGTGGTTTAGCGAGTGCGAAGATGTTTGGAGTGCAGTTTTTCAGGTACGGCAGAAAGATTTTTCCAAACTCAAACCTAATGATACATTCAGTTTTTGCCTAATGGCAGATGAAAATGCAAGCAAAGAAGTGGTTTTGAAATATTTGGGCAAAAAAGCAATGACTTTCGGCAATCAAACCAAAGAATGTTATATTTTGGCTTGGGTTTCGCCTGCAATCAAAGAAGTTGAAGAAAAGTCTATCCGAATGGCTATCACCGCCGACAAAAACCAAATGCTTGCCAAAATGTACGTAAAAACTCAAAAAGGCTTTTTTACCGCTGAACTCAAAAGTTTTAGCAAAAAATAACCTTGACTTTTCGGAAAAAATTTGCTACTTTGCTTGAAATCTTTCTGAGTTATGTATTCATATTGGATTTTCTTTTGGTTGATGTTTCTTACAGGCAAAGAAGCAAAAGTTAATGTAGTTTTTAAAAGTTTGAGCGAGGAGGAAAAGGTAGCTCAAATGATAGTTACTGCCACAGGCAAACTCGGAAAACCAAAAAAAGAAGTTTTGGAGATTGTAGAGAAACATCAAATTGGAGGAATTTTACTGCTCAATGGCTCAAAAGAAGAATTCAAGCAGTATGTAAAGGAATTTAATGCTGTTTCCAAGATTCCGATTTTGTATAGTGCCGATGCTGAGCCAAGCCTTATCAATCTGAAAATCAAGGGTACAAAGAAAGTAAAGCCTACTGCACAAATCAAAGATAGTGCCGATTGCGTGCAAATTGCAAGCGATATTTGCGATGAACTATTAGAAGTAGGCATTTACCATAATTTTGCACCTGTCTGCGATGTTTCATTACAAAATGAAGCCATTGGCAACCGCAGTTTTGGCAGCGATACGGCTCGCGTTATGAAATTGAGTGAAATTTTTATCAATACTTCTCGCAATAAAGGCATCATGACTACCGCTAAACATTTTCCAGGGCACGGCTTTGTTAAGGGCGATACCCACAAAAAACTTGTTTATATTGATGGCGAAATGCAAGAGCTAGGCATATACAAGCATCTGATTGCCCAAGATGTGCCTTGCATTATGGTAGGACACATTGCCGTGAAAAATAATCCTCTCTACGATACGCAAGATGTACCCGCAACTTGCTCTCGTAAAATTGTAACTGACTTGCTTCGGAAAGAAATGGGCTTTCAGGGGCTTATCATCACCGATGCCATGAATATGGGTGGGGTGAAAAATGTAAAGAATGCATCTTTGGAGGCTATCAAGGCAGGTTGCGATATGGTGCTAATGCCTGAAAATGAAGAACAACTTATCAAAGATGTTGTAAAACTTATGCAAGAAGATACTCAATTCAAGGAGCAGGTTTATGAGTCAGTAAAACGCATTTTGCGTTACAAGGTGGCTTTGGGGATTTTGTAGGAAAGTTTTTAGAAACCTATACCAAAGCGAAAACCACTATTGAAATACTTGCCATCCAGAAAACTCCAAAAATAATTCACTCGCAAAACCTTGAAAATATGCTCTAAACCAGCTCCGATTTCAAGATAATTGCCATTGGTTTCTGTAAAAAGATAGTTACAGGTAAAAACTTCTTGAATATGTGTTTTTTTGAGCAAAGGAATACGATTGAATAAAAATCCGTTGAAGTGGTGTTCAAAATGTACGCCTGCATATTTGCGAGCCGTACTGAATGCATAGTAATCCAAGAGTTGGTATGCCCGAAAACTTGGAAAAGCAAACATCACTCTACTGCCGTCAAAGTGCTGAAAATCTACAAAGGTAAGCGATTTTCTATTCAGAAAGTCCCCTGCAAAAAGCCTATATGAGCCGCTCCCCACAAGTCCTTTGGAGTAAGTATCTGTAATGCCTAATTCTACTTGGTCAAAATCTACATTGCTACCCAAAGCATTGATGCCTTTGCGGTAAGTAACTACAAACGTAGGAAAACGTGAGCGTAGGCGTATGCGTATGTCAGGGCGATTGATATAAGTTTGTTTAGGCGTATAACGCAATTCTACATTCCAGAGTAAAGCTGTATTTTCACCAAAATCGGTTTCTGCAAGTTCATTGTTAAGCGGAGCATTGGGCGTGTAATCTCTCTGCACCCTCCTTGTCCAACTAAAATCCGTGGTATTTTCCAACATTCTTCTTTGGGCATATTCCACCGAAGTATTGAGCAAAACTCCATTCAAAATTTCTTTGCGGTAACTCGCTTTACCATAAGTTTTTTCATAAAGTTTCATAAAATTAAGTCTCTGCCAAAGTGAAACTGTCGTGTTGATAGACGGCAAAATAACATCAGGATTGAACTGCTCTACAAATTTACCACCTTCAATGCTCCAACGCTCAAAACGTTTGGGATTGGACGAATAACTGATATTTAGCTTGCCATAAAAAGTTTTACTGCTGAAACCATACCGCAACGTAGGCGTAATGGAAAAATCTCGGTTATTTTCAAATTCTCTGTTGTAACCTATTTTCAAATTTGTAACCCAACCTTCTACGGTATTGAAAGAAATATCATTGAGCGGCGAGCCAAAGGAAAGACTATATTTTTTGTAAGAATTACGATAAGTGTAGCCAAAAAGTAAGTTGTTGAATTTGAAGCGATTAGCAATTTTATCCAAAGAATCTTTGTAAGGTTTGCTATTGCGGATAACTTCCAAACTATCTTTTTTGCGATAGTCTTCTGCTTCTTTTTGCAGGAGTGGAATAGGACGAATTAACTTCCAAAACAAACTATCCTTCTGATTGGACTCTTTTTCTACAATTATCCAGTCCGAGCCGAAGTGTTTTTCAGAAAATTGGGGATTGAGTGTGTAATTCCGATAGACTTTGTTAGTATAACCGCTCCCCAAAAAACCAAAAAGTCTGAAAGTAAAGTTAAAGTTTTGTGAAAACATTACCCACTCGCTATTGGGAGCAGGTTGTGTGTAGATGATTTTGATATTACCTGTTTTCACAAAGTCGGTGGGGCGATTTTCATCAAAACTCAAATCTACACTATGAATACGCCAAGTGTTTTCGGTGATATAGATGTAACCTTCCCAAACGGGGTCTGTTTTGCGTTTAGGAATAACCTTGATTTTGTTAATAACATTGCCGTTTTCTTCAAATTGTCCTTCCCACTTGTAATCATAGTACAAAAAAGCAACATTAGCGATAGGTGAAACGAAACCTCTTTCGTAAATACCTTGTCCTACAAGATTTTGATAAAAATTAAAGTTCCACGTACCTGCTACGTTAAAGGTATAGGCTTTGCTATCACCGCTTACTTTGGAGGCAACTACTACTTCTTTATAGCGTCTTGGATTTTTCTGATAACTCACCTCTGAAACGCTTTCCGAAAGATACACTACACCTGTATCAAGTCCTACGGTACTTTCGCCGAAGATGCGTTCGGGTTTTTTATCCAAACGGAAAAGCGTTTTCACATACACTTCACACTGAAAATCAGGGCGTTCCTCTAAGTATTTTTTCCGATTTTTTTGAGCATTCCGAATCACCTCTTCGGCATAATTCACGAACTTTCCTTGCACGGTAATGGCTTCAATTTCCTGCGACTCCAACTCCAACTGAAAATCTAACATATAAGTCTGTACCTGACTGATAGTAATTTTTTGTGTTTTGGTCTGATAGCTCGGAAATTGAACAACTACCTCATGTTCGCCCAAAGGTACAGCCAAACTATAAAAACCTACTGCGTTGGTAGTTGTACCAATAGTGGTATTTTTTAGATAAATACTGGCAAATGCAAGGGGCTCGTTTTTCTCGCCTACAATTTTTCCTTGTAAAGTGGCTTTGTTTTGAGCATTTGCCCCAATACTCAAAAATATACAAATAATGAAACACCCAATTTTCATAAATGAAAGTTTTCTGTAAAACGTAAAAGTAAGGAATTTGTTACAAAAATACTTTTTCATTACATCTTATTTTTTAAAAGGCACAGCTAACAAAGTATTTTTGGCACGGAGTTTGAGTCGTTTTTTGAAAATGTCTCCATTTGAAGCAATTCTATCTGCAAATTTTTAGGTAATTTCCGATTTTTGGACAAGAAGTAACGTTTTGCTACTTCATTCCTAAAAGTTTTACAAAACACCTTTACATTTCATTTCGTAGAAAGTTTTTTAGGCATACAAGCAATTTTGTATTGCAGTCTTGTATCTGAATATACATTGACTCAAATTTTTTAACAAAAATTGAACCTTTATGAAAAAGTGTTTCGTAATTCTGCTTTGGTGGGCTGTGGTCTTAAATAGTGCCTTTGCCCAAGCTCCTCGTATTCGTTTTAAGTGTCCTGCTCGTATTTTTAAGGCAGGTGAGTATGAAATTTCTTGGAAGGTGGAAGGTGAAAAAATCAAGCGAGTGTATATGGAAAGACTCGTTCCACCTAACTTGACAGAGAAAGTTGAAGATAACCTGCCTCTGGAAGGTACTCGAAAAGTATTTTTTGACCAAGGTTTCAAATACAAAATTGTAGCGGAAACGAGAAGAGATGTTAGGTATGTCTTTCTGCAACCTCGTTTTGAAAAACTTATCATTCAGAATTTTCAAGTCAGCAACAAGGAAATCAATGAAGGGGAGGAAGTAGAACTTTCTTGGTCGGTTAGTCCTTCATTAATTACACAAGTAGATGTTGAAAACAACGGAAAAATGGTAGGAAAAAGTTTACCCGATTATTACAGTCTCAAAGTTCGCCCCGATACAAGTGGCTATTATGCGATAGTGGCTTCTATTAAAGATACCGATGTAAAACTGCGTGATAGTATATTCATTGTAGTAAAACCTGTAATTTATTTCACTGCCCAAGCCTTTGTCAATCAGCAAGATAGTGTGAGCCTGAAATGGAAAATGAGTAGGCTAAAAAATATTCAAATTTATAGCCTTCATGCTCCGCTCAACGAAACCGATTTGGTGAATGGGGTTATTCCTACCAATATCAAGAAAACCCTTTTGCTTAATTATGCTCCCCGAGAAGGTACGTTTATGGCGAAACCCCTGGCAAAAGGACAAAAAGAAGTTTACTTTTTACTTGTGGCTGAAAATGAAAATGGAAAGCAGGTTTTATATCAAACCAAGACATCTCTATTTGAGATGATTTCAGAGGCTACATCATCTCAACATAGCCAAGTTCAAATTTCTTGTAAAGTCAATGGCAAACCTACTAAGGACTATTATAGCAAGTTTATTTTTCCTGAGGGTAGCCTAGTAGAACTTTCTTGGCAAATCAAGAACGCTGAAAGTGTAAAATTATTAGATTTCCGAGGAAAAACCATTCGTAGCACTGATGAAGGTATCTATCGCTTTGTACTTTTAAGTTCCCAGCAGTTTGTTTTGACTGCTGAAAACGAAAATGGTCATCAAGTGAGAATAATCAATGTGCTTGCTAAAACACGTTTTGCATATATCAAAAACACAAAAGATGTAAGCCAACTTTCGCCCAAAGATGATTTCAAAATGGAGGTCTTTGAGGTAGATAGAAAAAATTATCCCAATGAAATTCGTCTGAAAGTTTTAGCGTATGACGAGCAAGGTAATTTCATTACGGGATTAAGCAAAAACAAACATTTCAAAAAACTGATTGAAAACGTAGAAGGCAAGAAAAATGAAATCAGCAGTTGGAATGTTCAAGAAATCGCCGAAAAAATGGATAATGGCATAGCTTTGAGTATTTGCTCGGATTATAGTGGCTCTATGAGCGGTGGTAGAGTTGAGGTTATGGAAAAGGCTTTGAAAATATTTTTGAATAGCAAATTCAAGCAAGCAGGAGATGTGATAAGCATGACTAAATTTGACCACAAACTTAAAATAGTTGTTCCTCTTACCGAAGATAAAGATAAAATTCTGAAAAATTACAAATTTGTAGGATTAGATGGGTTTGGTGGTGCAACCGCTTTGTATGCAGGAATTGACGAAGCCATGAAAAGTTTGGAAGGAGTACAAGATAAAGAAAAGTATCTTATTGTTTGCACAGATGGCTATGAAAATTCTTCTTTTCAATACTTTGAAACACACGCTTTCAATGCACAGCAAGTAGCATTGAAAGCTCGTGAAAAAGGCATTAAAATTATTACCGTAGCTTTTGGCGAAAACACCAATGAGCCTGTTTTGAAAACATTAGCATACTTGACCGATGGCTACTTTTACAACGTGTATGCACCCGAAGATTTGATTGGGGTATATCAAGAAATTCCTCGTTTGTTTAGACATTACTACCTAATTACTTACAAACCTTTATCCAAAGATGGACTGCGAGAAATAAACTTGCAATATTATGATAATCAGCAGGAAAGAACAATTCCTACGCGTCAGATACAAATTGGTGAAAAGTTCAATATTTTAGATTTGGATACCGATGGCGGAATAATGGTGCGTAATGGAAATAATGCAAATAATAAGCTATTTCCGGGCAAAAAAATGATTGTCAGTCCGCAAACCGTTGTAAATTTTGAATTCAGTAAAGCAAATTTGGAAATAAAATACAGAGCTAATTTGCAAAGTTACCTGAATTATTTACAGAAAAGACCGAATGCGTGCTTGGGAATTTACGGACATACTGATTTGGTTGGCGAAGCTAAAAATCAAGAGAAATTAGGTTTTGAAAGAGCTAAAGCTGTAAAAGACTTTTTTGTGCAAAATGGAATTAGCGAGAATAGATTAAAAGTACAATCTTTTGGTAAAACACTGCCCATTTGGGGTGTAGAGCAACACGCTTGGCAGGCTCGTGAAAATCGGCGAGTTGAGATTGCTATTTTTGAGTAACTGAAAGGGCAATTTTCATTGCCCTTTTTTATGTATTTATAACTTTGGTAAGTATTAACAAAAAATTATCTTTGTGGTTTTGTTAGCTTAAAACCACATCGGAGCGGAAAAATGATAGAACTCAAAATAGGCGGTGTTCCTGAGCATTTCAATTTGCCTTGGCAGTTGGCTATTGAGGAAGGTTTGTTTGAAAAAGCAGGCATACATCTGCAATGGATTGACCACGCAGGTGGTACAGGCTCAATGACAAAGGCTTTACGAGAAGGTGAATTAGATTTGGCGATATGTCTTACAGAAGGCATTGTAGCTGATATTGTTAAGGGGAATGGTTCAAAAATTGTTAAAATTTATGTAAAATCACCGCTTACGTGGGGTTTGTATGTAAAAAAAGATAGTCCTTTTGCAAAAGTAGCAGATTTAGAAAATCAACGAATTGGTATAAGTCGTTGGGGTTCGGGTTCGCATCTGATGGCTTTTGTAAAGGCTCGGCAGTTGGGCTGGAATACTGAAAATCTACAATTTGTGCCACTCAAAAATTTAGAAGGTATTCGTGAGGCTATTGCCGCAGGGCAAGCTGAATGGTTTATGTGGGAAAAAGTAATGACTGAACCTTATGTAAGCAACGGCGAATTGCGATTGGTAGATACTTGTGTTACCCCCTGGTCTTGTTTTGTGATAGCTGTGAGAGAAGAGATTTTGCAAAAATATTTACCTTTTGTGCAAAAAATTGCTGAAATTATCAATCATTACGTTCAAGATTTCAAACAACGTCCTCGCATCATAGAACTACTTGCAGAACGCTATCAAATTGATTTAGAAGATACTGCTCATTGGCTTCATCAAACCCACTGGGCTACCGATAACCTTGTACCTGCCGAAATGATTGAACAAGTGCAACAAACTTTGCTGGAACTCAAAATTATTGAGCAGAAAAAGAGGTACCCAGAAATTGTGCAAGTTTTAGATTGAAAACACTTGTTTTTGAGAGTTTTTTCTGTATTTTTGTCAAAAAAGATGTTATGCCGAACCTTGCTCAACTGAACCAAGATTTAGCCGAATTAGTCGCCAAACGCATAGAACTTTCACAAATTAGCTATGATGATGTTCGTTATGATAGCATTGAGGAAGCTATGCATCTTTTGGAAGACGAATTTTTAGCAAAGTATGACGACTTTCTGGAGGACGTATTTTTGGATATTCATGATGAATATTGCCCCGAAACCGAAGTGCTCTCGCCACTTGCCTACATTGCCCGAAAATATGTGAAACGAAAGGGAAATTACGAAATTGCTGAAAATCAAGGAGTGTGGGTAGAAATTGAAGAAACCCCTGAAAAAGAAGCTCATTTAGTCTTACTGCCTAATCCTTTGCGGGTAGAGTTAATAATTGGCAGTTTCAGGAAAGTTGTGTGGCAAGCGGAATAAAGAATTTCAGGAGAACTGCAAAAGTAATTATTTATGCTCAAAAACATTAAAATTCGCTACATAGCATATTTTTTCGGAATAGTGCTGCTTTTGCTTGCTTTTGTGAATTACTTGGTAGTCAGTACGATTGCTATCAAGCCCCAGCAAACGCAAATTATTGGCTACATACTGCAAATTCGTGAGATAGCCAACCAAATGAAACTCACTTTGAGCATACTTTCTAATTTGGAGTTTTATAACGAAAAACTTGCCGATGACATTCGCCGTTTGGAAGCGGCTTACAGCATACGTTTTGCTGTACTTGAAAGTGGTGGCAAAGTAGAACATAACAATCAAAAACTCACTATCCCGCCACCCGATGAAAAAGCCAAAGTAATTTTGCAGAAAATTCGTAATCAATGGAAAGGGTATAGCAAAGATGTAACTCTTATTTCTGATAAACTCACAGGAGGTAAGAGTGCAGATACGATTAAATTAGACCAAAAATTTGTAGCCGAAAAATATGCTCTTTTTGTCAATGCTCACGATGAGCTTACTTCGCTATATCAGGAACGTTTAGAAAGTCAATACAATCAGTTGCAATGGGCTTTTATTGCTTTGGGCATACTGAATTTTCTGACCATAGCAGCTATCTATTATGTAGTACGTAATTTGATTTTAATTCCTATTTACGTCATTTCACAAAGTTCTCGTCAGCTGGCAAGAGGCAATCTGGCAGAGAAAATTCCTTATGATGCTCGGAATGAAATTGGCTACATTGCTCGAAATATCAATGACCTTGCTGAAATCTTGCAAAATGCTACCGAATTTTCGCGTCAGATTGGACAGGGCAATTTGAATGTAGAGTACAAGGGAGATTTAAGTATTTTGGAAAATAAAGAAAGTATTGTTTCAGCTTTGGAACTAATGCGTAATCAACTGCGTGAGGTAGCTCAAAGAGATTATGAAGAACGCTGGGCAAGTGAAGGGGTAGCTCAATTTTCAGAACTTTTACGTAATACCGACTACCGCAAAATGGACGATATGTGCTATGAAGTAATTAAGTTTATTGTTTCGTATATCCAAGCACAACAAGGTATTTTATTCGTACTCAATGATGATATCCCCAATATCAATGAGCATTTTTTAGAGCCAAAGGCTACATTTGCCTCCAACAGACGAAAAATATTCAAAGAAAAACTAAAAATTGGTGAAACCCTTGTAGGGCAAGCCTTTGCTGATAAAGAAACTATTTTCCTTGACCAAGTTCCTGATACCTACGAAAAGATTGTGTCTGCTTTGGGCAGTACTACTCCTCGCAATGTTCTAATTGTACCTATCATCTATCAAGAGCAAGCCATTGGAGTTATGGAAATTTTATCTTTGGGAGAAATTCCTGCTTACAAGATGAAACTTGTAGAGCGTTTGGCAGAAATTTTTGGTTCTACGCTTGCCAACGCCAAAGCTTATGACAAGAGTCAGAAACTATTTATAGAGTCACAGGAAATAGAAAAACGTACTATTCGCCGTGGTTAAATTCAAAAATTCGTTTTTTCAACCAATATGAAGCAAATTGCTACAATTTCTTTGGAAGAAATGGAGTTTTTTGCGTATCATGGTTTTTATGAAGAAGAGCAGAAAATTGGCAATAAGTATAGCGTTGATGTGCATATTGAAGCAGACGTCAGTAAAGCTGTATATTCCGATAAACTCTCTGATACGCTGAATTATGAAGCAGTTTATCAGATTGTAGCCGAAGAGATGCAAAAACCTACTCGTCTTTTAGAACATATTGCTCAAAGAATTATTGATAGCATTTTGGAGCATTTTCAAGCTGCTCAGAAAGTAGGTGTAGCGGTATCTAAGTTCAATCCACCTGTGGGGGGCGTTTGCCGAAAAGCTAAGGTTTTCTTGCAAAAAGAAAGACAAAATCTTAATTTTTGAAAGTTAAGGTTTTGAAGCAGTTAGTTTTTTTATTATTTTTGTGCGATATTTTTTATGGTTTCACTAAAAAAAGGAGGTTACTATTAGCAACAAAGTGTATTTGCGGCAGGGTAAAGAGGAGGATACCCACCGTGTCAATGAGAAAATTCGTGTTCCCCAAGTGCGTTTAGTGGGAGAAAATGTAGAGCAAGGAATTTATGACATCCAGGAGGCTCTACGCATTGCTCAGGAAATGGGCTTGGATTTAGTAGAAATCAATGCCAAAGCAGATCCACCAGTTTGTAAGGTGATTGATTATTCCAAGTTCAAATATGAGCAGAAAAAGAAACAAAAAGAAATGAAAGCCAAAGCCCAAAAAACTGTTGTCAAGGAAATACGCTTTGGTCCTAACACCGATGAACATGACTTCAACTTCAAGGTCAAGCACGCAGAAAATTTCTTGAAAGACGGCTGTAAAGTACGAGCTTATGTGCAATTTGTAGGTAGAGCGATTGTCTTTAAGGAAAGAGGAGAAGAGATTTTGAAAAAATTTGTAGAAGTGCTTGATGAAGTGGGTAAAGTAGAACAGCCCATACAAATGGAAGGCAAAAAAATGACCGTTTCGCTCATACCAAAACCTAAAAAGTAACAAAATGATTTCTTTACAACCTTGCAGCACTTCAACTGCAAGGTTTTTTCTTTTCGGTTTTTTTGGCGAAAATTCTACAAAAAGTTATTTTTAAGCCCTCACCAAACAACGCAGAAATTATGAAAGAATTACTTAGCAAATTTGAAAGTAAACCGCCTGAAATTGTCTTTGAATGGCACGACTCAGAAACCGAAGCCAAAGGTTGGATAGTGATAAATTCCTTGCGAGGTGGTGCCGCAGGAGGAGGTACGCGTATGCGAAAAGGACTTGACCGCCGCGAGGTAGAATCACTTGCCAAGACTATGGAAATTAAATTCACAGTTTCAGGACCTCCCATTGGGGGGGCTAAATCAGGCATTGATTTTGACCCCCAAGACCCCCGCAAACACGAAGTTTTGAAACGTTGGTACAAAGTAGCATTTGCACTACTCAAAAACTATTATGGTACAGGTGGTGATTTGAACATTGATGAAATTCACGAAGTTATACCTATTACCGAAGAATATGGTTTATGGCATCCCCAAGAAGGCATTGTCAATGGGCATTACAAACCCTCTAAACCTGAAAAAATCCGCAAAATAGGACAACTCCGACAAGGTGTTTCCAAAATCATTGAAGACCCTCGCTACATTCCTGACGGAGCTAAACGTAAGTACACTGTTGCTGATATGATAACAGGATACGGTGTAGCAGAAGCTGTAAGACATTTCTATACACTTTGGGGAGGAAATTTACAAGGCAAGAAAGCTATTATTCAAGGTTGGGGCAATGTAGGAGCCACAGCAGCTTTGTATCTTGCCAAAGAAGGAGCTAAAATTGTCGGCATTATTGACAGAGTTGGCGGCTTGATAAATCCTGCGGGATTTACGTTAGATGAAATCAAGAAACTTTTTGCCGATAGAACCAGTAATTTTTTGGTAGCAGAACATCTTATGCCCTTTGAAGAGGCAAACGAGAAAATTTGGTCGGTAGGGGCAGAAATATTTGTACCTGCGGCGGCTTCTCGGTTAGTTACGCAGTGGCAAGCTGAACAACTTATTCAGAATGGTTTGGAAGTAATTTCTTGTGGAGCGAATGTCCCTTTTGCAGACCCTGAAATTTTTTATGGCAAGATTGCTCAATTGGTAGATAACAAAGTAGCCTTAATACCCGATTTTATTGCAAATTGTGGCATGGCTCGTACTTTTGCCTACTTAATGAGCGAAAAAGGCTCAAACATCACCGACCACGCTATTTTCTCCGATATTTCTGAAACTATTTTCAATGCTTTGCAAAAAGTTCATCGGTGCAATTCACAGAAAACCTTGCTTTCTGAAAAAGCCTTTGAAATAGCCCTGAAAGAACTTTTGTAAAATTATACTGAAATAGTCCCCTTTTGATTGTTGAGCATAATTCGGCTCGTTATTGAGCGAGCCGACCTATCAAGGCTTGGTAATTGCTTCTTCCCAAACCACTTCATTAACCTTACCACAAAAAATCTTAAATGAGATATTTGCAAAAGTGGCAAAAAAACACGTAATTTGAGTCATAGAATTACCGAAACAATAAGCAAGTATTACAGGAGTTCTTATAAAACTCCACCAAAGAAGCAAAAAATAATAAACTGCATGAAATTGATAATAATTAAGTTCAAAATAACAAACGAGTAACCTCAACTCTATTAGGTGAAAATAATTGTTTTTGCATACATTCAAGGCTTGTTCTGTTCAATATCAACCACAAAAGTTATCTTATTTTTTATTTTTTGCATTCAACCTAAAACATTAGCTTATGAACGCTTCAATAGAAATAAAACCATCTAAAGAGATTTTTGAAAATATTCATCAGCCTATTGTTATCACATCAGACGAAAAAATTATCTATGCTAATCCTGCTGCTTTACAACTTTTCAGTGCCACTTCGGTAGATTTACGAAATATGCAGTTATCTGAATATGTAGTTTTACCTTTCAAAGCTGAAAGTAATACGAATGTAGTGAGCATTAGAAAATTAGATGGTCAAAAGGCTTTGGCTGAAATGATTGAAGGTACTTTTGAATATGAAAGAGGCAAGTTTTACAAAGTACTTCTATTCAAGGAAATGCATACAAATTATCAAAGCATTGAAGAAAAAATGAAGTTACTTCTAAAAACTATCCATAAAGATATATCTCGCCGGGAAGAAGAAATAGATAGACTATCAGCAGAAATAGAAGCTCGTACTAATATTTTGAATGCTGCTGCCATTGTTTCTGAAACCGATAAATTTGGTACGATTACGTTTGTAAATGACACTTTTTGTAAAATTTCTAAGTACTCTCGTGAAGAACTTATCGGTAAGCCTCATAACATTGTTCGTCATCCAGATATGCCCAAAGCAGTCTTTAAAGATCTCTGGGAAACTATCAAAGCTGGTAAAATTTTTCAGGGAATTATTAAAAATAGAGCCAAAGATGGTTCACCTTACTGGGTAATTGCTACCATAGGTGGTGTATTGGATAGTGAGGGCAAACCCTACAAATACATTGGCGTAAGAATTGATATTACTGAACTTATTAAGAAAGGTATGCAAGTAGAGCAATATTTGCAAGCCTAAAAATTAAACTTGTCTAATATTTTATAGTCAAACAAATTTACTTTTTATACCACTCTTTTGGCGTTTCGGCTACTCAACCACCAAAAGAGTGGTTTTGGTATTAGTCTCCTCAAAAACAATTTTCATTTAGTATAACAAGTGCGTAAGAATTTGATAAAAATATTAGAGAAGTTTTAAGTATCAACTTATCAGGCAAATACAGAGAATGCAGGTAAAACGTAGAACTTTGATAAAATAGATGATATTTGTTTCCTTGAAATAGCACTATACCACCACTGCTCTGAACCCTAAATATCTTATTTCATTTCCGAACATCAGAAAGTCAAACAAACTTTTATTTTATGCCTACTTTTGAAGAATTAAAACTCAACCGCCAACTTTTGAATGCCATTGCAGAAGCAGGTTATCAAGAACCTACTGAAATTCAAGCTAAAGCTATACCTCTCATACTTGCAGGACATGATATTCTTGGCATTGCCCAAACAGGCACGGGCAAAACCGCCGCTTACACGCTTCCTTTGCTAATGAAACTCAAATTTGCTCAAGGCACTGCCCCAAGAGCCTTGATACTTGCCCCCACGCGTGAATTATGTTTGCAAATCAAAGAAAATGTGCAAAATCTCGCCAAATACACTGATTTGCGAGTAGTGGCTATTTTCGGAGGAAAGGGTATTAAACCACAATTAGAGGAGGTTAGGCAAGGAGTAGATATTCTGATAGCCACGCCAGGCAGATTTATGGATATTTACTTTACCAACGAGTTGCCTACCAAAGAAATCCGAACACTTGTGTTGGACGAAGCCGATAGAATGATGGATATGGGGTTTATGCCTCAGATTCGTAAAATTTTGGAGATTATCCCTGCCAAGAAGCGTCAGAATTTGCTTTTTTCGGCAACTATGCCCGAAAAAGTTGTGCGACTTTCCGAAGAGTTTTTAGAATTTCCTGTGCGTGTGGAAATTACACCACAAGCCACTCCCGCTGAAACCGTAGAGCAGTTTTTGTATCAAGTACCTAATTTTCGTACCAAAATTGAACTCTTGCAATATTTTCTTTCACAAGAAAATGCTCAGAAAGTCATAATTTTTACCAAAACCAAAGAAAATGCTAATAACATTTATAAATTTATTGCTCGCAAATTTGGAGAAAATAATGTTAGAGTAATTCATGCCAACAAAGACCAAAATGCAAGATTCAATGCCATAGAAGCCTTCAAAAATGGTATGATTCGGTTTTTAGTGGCTACCGATGTAGCCGCAAGAGGCATAGACATAAGTCAGGTGAGCCATGTTATCAATTTTGATGTGCCTCTTCTGTACGAAGAATATGTACATAGAATAGGACGTACAGGCAGGGCTAAACATACAGGTATTGCTATCACGTTCGCTAATGAAGCAGAAATGTATCATATTGCTAAAATTGAACAGCTTATTAAACAAGCTATTCCAAAAGTAGAAATTCCCACCGAAGTAAAAATTTATGAAACACCTTTTGAGGAAAAACAAGCCATAGCTCGCCAAATTGATGCCCAAAAACGTAAAGAAAATCCTGATTTTCAGGGGGCTTTTCACGAAAAAAAGGTTAGACGCAAAAAGAAATCCAAAAAATAAGTTCTTACGGGCATACAATCTCAATTTTCCGATAATACACTAATTCCCTTTGAGGCAAAAGCTTAGGATAAGCAATTTGAATAAGATCGCCAAGAACTTCTTCGGGGTGCAGAACAGCCCTTTCCCAATAATCATTACCACCTGCTTTGGAGAGTCGTTTTTGGCGGTCGTAGATAGCATTTTGCTTCACAGCTTGAATTTGAGCATATTTGCAAAACTCTTTGCTATCTAATTGAGGAGGGATTTCAGCATTGAGCCAAATTTCAGCATCGGCAAACTTGCTGAAAACCAACTCTCTACTCAACTGCAAACTTCCTTTGCCTGTATCAGCGGCAAAAGCATAATCTAAATTCGCATCTTTCAGAAAAACCGCCCCAAAACTCTTTCCCGCAGGAACATACCAAATTTCTTTTTGAGGTACACCCACCGCCACTTTTTTGGGTTGAGCCACTTTTTGAGCTAACTTTTTCAGTTCGTTGTAATCTTTTTCTACTTTGGCAAAAAACTCTTCTGCTTCTTTTTCCTTTTGCAAAAGCAAACCAAAAAGTTTTATCCATTCGGCTTTGCCCAAAGGATGTTCTTCTAACCACTCGGCATTGGGCAAAACAGGAATTTTAGCTTGCTGTATTTTCTGATACAAGTTCATTTTGGTTGCAGGCATTGCCGAAACCATCAGCAAATTTGCCTGTAAAGCAAGTATTTTTTCGTATTCCAAAGTTTCTTCGTTGAGAGCAGTAATTTTACCTTCTTTGGCTCGCTGTTGCACGGCTTCCGAATATGCGTACTGCAAACTATTGCTTGCCACCAAGCAATCTAAACTCTCTAAAACCTCTAATGCAGGAATGTGCGTGGTAGAAGTGCTTACCAAGCGTTTCAGAGGTACTTGAATAAAACTTAACTGCTGTAAATTTTGAGGAATGACTTGCTTCTGGCTTGCCAAAACATATTTGAGTGTATCGGTTTTATCATTGAAAGGGCGTGTGATGTACAAAATTGTAAAACTTTCTCCTTTTTCCCAAAAAAAACCTTTGGCGTATTTGGGAAAAACTTTTTGCAGATTTTGCGTTTGTGTAGAGGTTTGTTTTTCTTGGACTTTGCAAGAAAAAGTAAGCAAAATGATAAGTGTGAAATAAGTAGCTTTGCGAAAAAGCATAATTTGTTCTTTTAAGACGCAATTTTAGCAAGCATATTGCTTTATGCCAAATTTTTTTGAATTTTAGGTTTTTTCTTGTATGTTTGTAAAAATGCGTTTCTTATGCTAAAAGGTGAGTCTATCGGTATTCGCAAGTATGCTTTGCTCAACGAGAAAGGTGATAAAATTTTGACTTTGGAATATGAAGGATTGCTTTCGCTAAAAGCCCATGCCTTTTTAGAACAAGGCGAACAAATTGATTTTGAGCCACAAGATTTCTGGGGACAAGAAGTTTTAATGATAAAAAATAATCAGCAGATTGCTTCATCTAAATTAAATTGGCTGGGAAACATTTCTTTTGTGTATGGCGGTGAAACCTATTCTATTCGTTATAAGGGCTTTTGGCGACCTAAAATTTTAGTGCAAAACGAAAGTAAAAAAAATCTTGCAGAAATAACTTCACGTTTCAAATGGGGCAAACTCTCTTATGAGTACGAATTTGAAATATTTGAAAAAAACTTTGAAAATCAAGCTGATTGGTGTGCTTGTGTATTTTATGCGGTATTATATCTTTCGGGCTTTATGAGCGGAGCGGTAGGAAGCAGTACATATGGATAATTTTTGCACTCACAACTATCAAATTATTTCTCTACTTCGTTCTTAAAATCACGGAAAGCCCTATAAATTGCCGAAGCCATAAGCGTCTGATTCCACGAGTCGGTCATATATTCAACTTCTTCGTCATTGGTAACATAGCCAAGTTCTACCAGAATACTTGTACAAGCTACTCTACGCAATACTACAAACCCCGCTTGCTTAATGCCTCTGGTAGGTCGATGTAATCTTTCACTGAATTGTTTATCAATGAGTGTAGCCAAATGCAAACTATTTTCCAAGTAATTGTTTTGTATAGAGGTCATAATGATATGAGCTTGGGGAGAATTGGGGTCAAAACCTCCATAGTTCTTTTTGTAGTTGTCTTCCAACAAAATCACAGCATTTTCACGTTTGGCAACCTCTAAATTTTCTTGATTGGCGTGAGGTCCCATTACAAAAACCTCCAAACCTTTTACTTCGGCTTTTTTCTTGTCTTTTTTGATATCCATAGCGTTGCAATGCAAGGAAATAAATACATCTGCATTGCTACGATTAGCTATTTCGGCTCTTTTGTAAAGTTCTACAAAAGTATCGGTAGTGCGTGTGTAAATGACATTGACTTCGGGCAGATATTTCTTAATAGTAGCTCCCAACTCCAAAGCTACAGGCAAAACAATATCTTTTTCCTGAATTTTTTTAGTAGGGTGAATGGTGCCAGGGTCTTGTCCGCCGTGTCCAGGGTCTATCACTACGGTTCGGATTTTGTATAAAAGTGGTTTTTTGCGTGGTGCAACAAAAGCAAGGCTCAAAGATATTAGCACAATTATTGCTAATGAAAAAATGCCCTCACTATGCTTTTTTTTCATAGCTTTGCACGAATTTTTGGAAAAAACTTGGTAAAATCATTATTTTTTGGTGAAAACTAATGCAAATATACAATTTTTTATTCGTTTGAGTAGCATTTTATTATGCTATTTTCTATTTTCTTTCGTACAAGCCCAAAAAACCGACTCCTTACAAATCAGCATAGATAGTGCGGGCAAAATCCGTACCACTGCCCCTAATGATACTTTGCCCAAAGTAAAAAAAACCTCTGAAATTCGTACTACGGTGAAGTTTCAGGCAAAAGATTCGGTAAAAATTCAAATCAAAAAGAAAAAAGCCGCTATGTACGAAAAGGCTCAAATAGATTACGGAGAAACCCAACTCAAAGCCGCCAAAATATTTGTTGATTTAAGTACGCAAATCGTAAAGGCTCGCCCTAAATTAGATACAGCTCGCAAAAATAAACTCATCGATAAACCCTTGCTCAAAGAAAAAACTGATGAATTTGCTATGGATTCGGTAGATTACAATTTGGAAACTCAAAAAGGTTTGATTTTCAATATTGTAACCAAACAAGGCGAGGGTTTTGTAGCGGGTAAGCGTGTCAAGAAAGACGCTGAAAATGAACTTTGTATCAAAGACGGACATTATACCACTTGCGACCTTGCAGTACCTCATTTTCGAATTGTAGCAAAAAAAATCAAGGTTACCCAAAAGCAGAATGTAATTTCAGGACCTTTTTATATGGAAGTGGGAGGTGTGCCAACTCCTTTGGGCTTTGCCTTTGGCATCTTCCCTAAACCCAAAGAAAAAGTTTCAGGTATTATTATTCCCGAGTACGGCGAGTCGCGTGAAAATGGCTTTTTCTTGCGAGGAGGAGGATATTATTGGGCTATTAGCGACTA
>JANWZC010000129.1 GCA_025054975.1 Raineya sp. | reverse complement strand
ATGAAAAGTTTGCTAATGCCGCCGATATGCGTAAGTTCTTTGACAAACACAAAGATTTGAGTTTCTTTTACAATAGAGACGAAAAGAAATACACCAAAAAATAGTATATCAACTCAAAAGACCTTTTCATTAGTTTTTAAGGTATTTTCATCAAATTTTCACAAAAAAATCTTGTGAAAATTTGATTTCTTTGTAGAAAATACCTAATATTTCGCAAGTAAAATTCATCAACTTAAAAAGGTAAAATTATGGGAATTTTTGGTAGAATTGGCGATATTATCAGAGCCAACATCAATGATTTGCTTGACAAGGCAGAGGACCCTGTCAAAATGATTAAGCAGATGGTTATAGATATGCAAGAAGCTGTAACCAAAGCAACTGCGGGCTTAGCACAAGCTATGGCACAAGAAAAAAAGTTGCAAAGAGATTATGAAAAGTTCGTGGCTATGTCAAAAGAATGGGAAAACAAGGCAATGACTGCCCTGCAAGCAGGTAACGAGGATTTAGCTCGGAAAGCTCTTGCCAAAAAAGCTGAAGCCGACCAACAAGCCGCTACTTACAAGCAAATGTACGAACAAGCCGCTCAAACTACCGCTACCCTCAAAACACAAGTAGAACAACTTAAAGCCAAATTAGACGAGGCAAGAATGAAAGAGTCTACACTGATTGCTCGTAGTCAAGCAGCGAAGGCTCAAAAAGAAATTGCTAAAAATATTGGCACTTTTGACCACTCTTCTATCTCTTCTAAGTTTGCCAAATTTGAAGAAAAAATTCTCAAACAAGAAGCCGAGGCTCAGGCTTTCACCCAACTTGCCGAAGGTAGTACTAGCCTTGATGATGAATTTAAGGCTTTAGAGAAAAATGCTACAGTAGAAGACGAACTCGCTAAACTTAAAGCTAAGTTAGCTAATAAGCAATAAATTAACCTCTAAATTATGCCGATTATGCCTAAATTCAAAGTAATTAAAGAGGGTATCAATGAGAGTTTGATTGCCTCTACCCGAGCCAAAGTAGAAAAGTATATCCAAGAGCTATTTCACGATTACGAAGTAGCCAAAGTAGAAGATACTTACAGCTGTACTTTTGGAACTATCAGCGTAAATATCCGTGTGATAGGTTGGCATACCGAAGACGTATTGGTAGAAGTGTATGCGTATGTTGCTGAAAATGTCAATCTCACACAGGAAATGGCAGAAGAACTATTGCGTTTGAATGCAAGTGTGCATTTTGGTAGTTTTGGCGTTACCTTTGATAAAGCCGTAGTATATAGCTATTCGTTGGCAGGTGCTAATTTAGACCTCAATGAATTTATTGCGGCTGTGCAAACTGTGGCTACCGTTGCCGATAGCTATGATGAAATGTTTAAGCCTCAACCCCAAACTGCTTAACTCTTTGTCGTAAGTTTTTGATAAAAAGCCTTCAAGCAAAAACTTGAAGGTTTTTTTGAACATTTTTTCACCTCTAAAATGTACGCTTTTATGGGACTTGTTATTGCTGGAATTGTTTGCATTGCCATTGCCATAGGCTTATGGTTTCATCGTAAATCCCAACTCAATAAGTCTTTGAATATCAAGTATCAACAAACTACTACTGCCAAAAATATTTGGGAAAATTATGAGGATATTGTAGGCACTGTGGGGCAAGGGCATTATAGTGAAATTGTTGAGGTGAAGGGGATAGCCAAATGCGACCAACCTCTCCTTGCTGACCACAGCCGAAAACCCGTAGTATATTACAAGGCTTCCGTTATACATGAGTATGAAGTGCAGGAACAACAACGCGATAGCAATGGTAATGTACGTTGGGTTACTCGCCGCCGTTCTGAAACGATAGCCTCCAATGAACAAAGCGTACCTTTCTACATTGATGACGGCAGTGGCAAAACTATTGCTGTTAATCCCGCTTTGGCTGAAAAACATACCACTACCAGCGTAGATAGATTTGAAAGAGAACTTTCACAAGGCTATCTTAATCAAAACCGCAATTCTCATTGGGGAATGCAACTTATAAATTTTTTGAGCAATGTCAATACGTATGGTTCAAGAACTTTGGGCTATCGTTTGGTAGAGGAGTGTATTCCTGTAAATGTACGTTTGTACGTGTATGGAGAGGCAAATGATAGAGACGGTGAGCTAACTATCAGCAAACCTCGTGATGAAAATCAAAATTTTATTGTTTCGGTAAAGTCGGAAGAGGAACTTGTGCAAGCGGCGGAAAGTTCTGCAAGTTTGTCTTTGGTAGGAGCCATTGCTTTGGTGATAATAGGAGCTATCTTGATAATATTGGGTATTTCTGGAAACTAACGTTCCATTACAAATATGAAAAATCTTTTACAACAACTTCGTATTCTACACCTTGCCTTAACCACTATGGTAGTAATTATAGGAGGAGTGTTTCATTTTGTCCTTTTACCTTTCGTACAAAATAAGCCTACTGAAAATAATATCATTTTTCAAATTACTACCGTTGTGATAGTAGTAGGCTCACAAGTATTTATCAAAAGTGTGTTGCCTAAATTCTTGACAAATGCACAAAACCAACCTAACTTGGAAACTAAATTACAAACCTATAAAATCCCTTTCATGATGAAATTAGCAATTTTGGAAGGGGCGTGCTTGATGGCTTTGGTATTTTATCTATTTACTGCTAAGTTCTTTTATGTAGGCATGGCAACAGCTGTGCTTATTTTATTGATTTTACAACACCCTACTCCTCAAAATCTTGCTTACGACCTTAAACTTCTTGAAAAAGAACAACAAGAATTACAAATGAAATAAAAAGCTAACCCTAATGAAGTGGGGTTAGCTTGTGTGTGGTTTAATATTCATCTTCGTTGAAAAAGAAATCTTCTTTGGTAGGGTAATCGGGCCAGATTTCCTCAATATTTTCGTAGGGTTGCCCGTCATCTTCTAATTCTTGCAAGTTTTCAATCACTTCCGTAGGTGCTCCTGAACGAATCGCATAATCAATCAATTCATCTTTGGTTGCGGGCCAAGGAGCATCTTCCAAATACGAAGCTAATTCAAGAGTCCAGTACATAGGGCATTAAAGTTTAGGGTTTGACAATTTATTTCTTGTGAGCGTAATTTTTCTGAAAATTCTTTGAAGGCGTATAAAGTTTCTTCAACTCATTCTCAAACTCTTCCAGCATAATACTTTTTACTTGTACCTTACGTTTTTGTGTAGCTAAATTAAAACTTTTGTGTGCGGGTTTGTAATTGGCATTATTTTCAGCAATACGAATTTCTTGTTCATCTTTTCGGATAAGTTCTCGCAAAAAACTGGTTTTAATACGAAATTGATCTAATCTTGGTTTTTGGTAGAAATCAGGATATTTTCGCAAAACTACTTTCATCAAATAATTTTCTTCAAAGATTCTATCGCAAGCATAACGAAACCGATTCGCCAAATTTTTATCTAAATAACGAGGATTATTGACTTCATTTTTCCAAGTTACCAATAATTGTTTAGCTTCGTTGATGCTTTCTTCGGTATTGATACCTATTAGACTTTCGGCACGTTTGCAAAGTTTTTCTTGCACGATACGAGCCTGTTCTAACGGGTCTAATGGCTTAATTTGGTCAATAGGCACACCCTCTTTGAACTGCTTATAGCGATAAAAAAATTCGTTGTTGATTTTCTTGAAGCGTTCCCAATATTTTTCCAATTTCTTTTGAGGCACTTTGCCAATAGTTTTCCATTGTTGTTGCATTTCCTTGAAAACTTGTGCAGTAGCCTCAAAATCATCAGAAAGTTTCAAAATACTTGCTTTATCAACTAATAAACGATATTGATTGAGTCTTTGTTTAATTTCTTCGGCTTTTCGCTTAAAGTATTCTTTTTTGTGTTGATAGTACGCCTTGATGAGCCGCGTAAAATGTTCTTCCATTTCTGCTTGCTGGGAAGCCTCTACGGCTCCTGTGCGTATCCATCGTTGTTTTAGTTCTTCTACTTTGGGGTCGGTGTTTTTCCAATCAGTTTCATCAACCAACAAAGCCAAATCCGCAAGAATTTGATTTTTGATTTCTAAATTACGTTGTCTATTTTGCTCTATCAAGCCTCGTAAAAAGGCTTCTAACTCGTCCAATTTAGCCAACAAAATAGGAAAATCACCTAATCCCTTAAATTTCAAGGTATATTCTCGCAAGTGAATCAATTTCATCAAATAAGAGCCTTTATTTTCAGCTCGCTGAATATCCTGTTCAAGTTTTTGGATTTTTTCACAAAGTTCGGCATAACGTTTTTCAAAATACTCAATAGACTTCTGGTCGGTTTCTTTGACAATGCCAATTTCTCTATCGGGGTAATTCAAATAACCTTTCAAAAAAACTTTGCCATCTGCAATATAGCCGTAAGGGTGTTCGTAGGTAACATTCATAGTGGTTTCAATTTTTATAGCCTTTATATCAGAAACATAAGGCTATGCACTAAAAAAAGTGTTTTAAGCTATTGTGTTAGGTAACAAAGGTAACAAATTTTTTCAAAAAACGTTCCCAAAAAGTCAAAAAAATTATTCACAAATTTTGATGTACTCGGTGATAAGTTTGAATACCTCTGTATATTTGGTAAGTGGTAAAGTTTCGGCTTTATCGTCAATATCGTGATAGGCTTTAATACCTCCCAAAGTGTAAATGAAAAAGGCTTTTACTCCTTTTTCGGAAAAGAAATAATGGTCAGAGTTGGCGGCTTTGCCACGTTTGACTATTTTGGGCAAAAGTTGATATTTTTCATTGATTTTTTGTAAAATCTCAAAATCTTTTTCAAAAACCACCCCATTGACTACCGTAATGCCTTCATCACCTGTACCTACCAAATCTAAATTGAAAAGCACCTTGATTTGCAAGAGCGGAAACAAAGGGTTTTGTGTGTAAAATTGTGAGCCTATCAAACCTGCTTCTTCAGCGGCAAAAGCTATAAATGCTACGGAATACTTGGAAGGCTTTTGTTTGTAATAATGAGCAAGCTCTAAAAGCATGGTTATACCACTGGCATTATCGTTAGCTCCGGGGAAGTAGATGTTTCCCATACTGCCTAAATGGTCGTAGTGAGCCGTGAAAACCACAAAAGTATCAGAATGGATAGTACCTTTCAGATAGCCTATTACATTTCGGGTCGGGTATTTTTCAATAAATTTACTCCGAATTTTATAGGTGATTTGTTTGGTATTAGGTTTCCAAGCACTTTGCAAAACCTGAATTTCTGGCAATTTACCTTGCTTTGTGGAAACACTCGCAGTGAGTTTATTGTGCAAAGATACCCAAAGAGCCGCTTGCTCTAATTTTTCAATTTCAGTAGGATTAAGTTCAGCCAATTTTTTTGTCCAATGGATAGGAAAAACAAAGGCTTTTTTACGAAAATCTTGATTAAAAAATTGTATTCGTCTATTTTTATCCGAGAAAAGTAAGGTATCCAGAAAAATAACTTTCGCTCTGCCAAACGCCGAGGGGCTATCAGCACCTACGATGAAATCTTTGCCCAAAACTAATTTTTTGCCATCTAAACTACAACTGACTTCTTTTGGGAAAGTATTGATACTTGTATTGAAATTTTGAAAATAACTATTCTGAAATTTCTGCAAACCAATATTTTCAAATTCTTGTGCTATCCAAGCTGAAGCTAAAGAATCACCTTTCTTCACATAGCCTCTGCCATTAAATTCGGGAGAGCAAAGTTGAGATAAATTATTACGCACACGTATAAGGTCTTGGGTAATTCCTTTACTGAAACAAAAAATAAAAAACACAAAAGGAAACAAAAGTTTGCAAAGCCTCATAGATTACGCCATAGCCAATTTCAAACCCTGACGCGTCTTGATGATATCACAAGCCAAATATATAGCCTGCAACATAGAATTAGAATTAGCTAAGTTTTTTCCTGCGATATTGTAGGCAGTGCCATGGTCGGGAGAGGTACGAACTATGGGCAAACCTGCCGTAAAATTCACTCCTTCCTCAAAGGCAAGGGTTTTGAAAGGAATAAGTCCTTGGTCATGATACATTGCTAAAATGGCATCATAAGAGGCATACTTGCCACTGCCAAATAATCCATCGGCAGGAAAAGGACCATACACCAAATTCCCCTGCTTGCGGATTTCACGTACTACTGGCTCAATGATTTCTTTGTCTTCTGTACCCAAAAGCCCTTCTTCGCCTGCATGAGGGTTCAAGCCTAAAACTGCGATTTTAGGTTTTTGCACTCCAAAATCTTTCTGTAACGTACGAATAAGCAAGTGCAGTTTGCTTTGTAATTTTTCTCTTGTAATCTTTGAAGCAACTTCTTTCAAAGGTACGTGTCCTGTGAGTAAAGCTACTTTCAGTTTTTCGCTTACCATGCACATCAGCGAGTCGCTTACGCCAAAATTTTCTGCAAAATATTCAGTATGCCCAACAAATTGAAAATGTTCATTTTGAATGTTGTGTTTATTGATAGGTGCAGTAACCACTCCTTGCAAAACTCCTCGCAAAAGGTCTTTGGTGCAAGTTTCAAGACACAAAAAAGCCGCTTTACCCGCTTCAGCAGTAACTTGCCCTGGTTGTATATCTGCGTCATCAAAACAATTTATCAAATTCACCTTACGAGGGTGAGCCTGTTCGGCATCTTTAATAAGAATGGCATTAAAATCCTCAATTTGCAAGAGCTTACGATATTTACTTAAAACCTTCAAAGAGCCATAAATCACAGGCGTACAATACGCAAGCAAACGTGTATCGGCAAAGGCTTTCAAGATAATTTCAGGACCTACTCCGTTGTAATCTCCTAATGTAATACCTAAAATAGGCTTATCATCTTTTTTTGCGTGCATACTTTATTTAGATATAAGACATTAGACACAAGACACAAGACATAAGACATAAGACATAAGACATAAGACATAAGACGTTGGCATTGTCAGTTGTCAAGATATGCCTCGCACATAGTTGAAATAAATTTCAAATATCAGTGTGCTTTGTTTTCTTTTTTACAACATTCGGGGAGTTTTTTGTAGGCTTTGGGATTGGCAGGAAGTTCATCAGCATCGTAACCTGCCTTGTTGATAGCCTTCTTGATTTTAGTTACATTAGTCTTTTTGGGGTTGTACTTCACGGTTACGATTTTAGTTTCTACGTTCAAATCGGCACTTACAACTCCTTTTTCGTAACTTAAATCTTTTTCAATTTTCTTTTTGCACATTCCACAAATTGCCGAAGTTTTGATTTGCACCTCTTGCAAATCGGCACTTTCTTGGGCAAATCCCCAAATTGCTAAACACATAAATCCTAACAGAAAAACAACTTTTTTCATATGATTTCACATTTATGTTAGTACGCAAAAAGTGGATATTTCAACATTTCTTGATTTACTTTCTGACGAATTTGGCTCAATTTAGTATCATTATCGTGATTTTGTAGGGCTTCATCAATCCATTCTACAATTTGAAGCATATCATTTTCTTTCAAGCCACGCGTAGTAATAGCAGGCGTACCTAATCGCATTCCCGAAGTAATAAATGGAGATTTATCGTCAAAAGGTACAGCATTTTTGTTGATAGTAATATCAGCCTTGATGAGCGTTTCTTGGGCGAGCTTACCAGTAAGATTTTTAGGACGCAAGTCAATAAGCATCAAGTGGTTATCTGTACCGCCCGAAATTACTTTGTACCCCCTGCGAATAAACTCCTGAGCCATAGTTTGAGCATTTTTACGCACTTGTTGCACGTATTGCGTGAAGGAATCTTCCAATGCTTCACCGAAAGCAACGGCTTTGGCGGCAATGACGTGTTCAAGTGGTCCTCCTTGCGTGCCAGGGAAAACAGCCGAATCCAATAATTCCGACATCATTCGGAGTTCGCCTTTGGG
>JANWZC010000128.1 GCA_025054975.1 Raineya sp. | reverse complement strand
CCTGAGTTAGGTAATTCAATAATGGCTACATCTACACCAAATTGAGGTTTATTTTTCAACAAAGGCTGAATGGCTCCGCATTGTACTTGAATGACACTTTCTAAAAAACTTTGTTCTACTTTGCCTAATTGCTTGGACATTATGCTACATCATTAAATTGTACATACAAACCAAAAAAATCTCCATAGGGCAAACTCCACTGCTGGACAGGAAACCATTTGGGCAAACCCGTGCAAGTCCATTCAATCGTATAATTTCTGCCTTTGAGGGCTTTGTCTATGATTTGAATAAGTTTTTTAGGAGTGTAAAAAGTAGCTGTAATGTAGAAAGGGTTTTTGCCGAAAAATTGTTGTATGCGTCTGCGAACCACTTTCAAAGAATTTCTATTCATCATTCCCATAGCAATCCCATATTTAGCTACTCGGGCGGCTTCTTGAATAACCTGCACGGGATTGCGGTAATATTCAAAAGTCGTAATGAAAGCAAGAGCATCAAAAGTATGGTCTTTGAAAGGCATATGGTGGGAGTCTGCCATTACCAGGTCGCCTTCAAAGAGTTGCAGGGCTTGCGAAAGCATAAGTGGTGAAATATCACCCCCAGTAGCTTCAATGCCAATATCTTTCCACCAACGCGTAAAACGTCCTGTTCCACAGCCGAACTCTAAGAGAGTTTTTACGCGTTTATCTTTGGAAACTAACTGCTCCATTACTTTTTTTTGCCAAATTTCAGCTCTTTTGTAACGCCCTTCGTACCAAAGTTCATAGGTGTCGGTATATTGCCTATTGAAAAACCATTCAGGGCGATTTTGCCAGCTCTGCCAATGAGTAGGAATAAGCGTAGGTAATTCGTTAGATAAGTTTTCCATGAAAATTTAAGACGTTTATGAGATAATGAAAAACCCTTGCTGAAAACCAACAAGGGTAAGAGCTACTTGAAAACGAGTAAAATCCATATTTTCGTTTGCAATCCCTTCGTTGGCATTATCCACATCAGGTGATACGGGTATATTCTCAGCCTTGAAATCATCAAAGCACCCCGTTGCAACTGAATGTAAAACAAAATTCAGCGTAAAAAAGTTCGTTAAGCCTCTCCAATTTTCCCAAAAGGCAAAGTAATATTGCCCCCCTTGATTTTGCCAAAGCTATTTTCGTACATTTCGATATTCTGCTTCAATGCTCCCAGAAAACTTTGAGCGTGTTCAGGCGACATGATGATACGTGAGATAACACGTGGCTTAGGAAGCCCTGGAAGCATAGTAATAAAATCAAACACAAATTCTGTGGGAGAATGAGAAATCATTACCAAGTTAGAATACAAGCCTTCGGCAAGGTCGGCGGGTAGTTCTACATCCACAGGAGGCTGTTCGTTTTCGTAAGGATTTTTCTTTGCCATAAATTTCTATTTTTTTTGATTCTCTGCAATAATTATTCTGTCTTGCATTTTTGTCTTGTGTCTCGTGTCTTGTGTCTTGCGTCTCGTGTCTAAAAATTATCATCAATCAAGAAAACATGTAGCTCTCGTGGTCCGTGGGCACCAAGTACGAGAGTTTTTTCAATATCGGCAGTGCGACTAGGTCCTGTAATAAAAGAAAGCATAGAAGGAAAAACCTTATACTTTTCACGTACTTTTGCAAGAGCAGTTTCTACATCATACACAAGTTGTGAAGTAAAAGCTACCACCACATGAACAGGTGGAAAAATCGTAAGACTTCTGCCCAGATTTTGCCTACTGCTCACCAAAACACTGCCCGTACGAGCTACTAAATATTCGCAAGATGTAATGCTCATTTGGGCATTTTTTAAGTTTTCGGTGTTGGTATGAAAATTTACGTCTGTTTTTTCTAGAAATTTTTGTATTTGTTTTTCCCAAATAAAAATTTCGGTCAGTTTTTTAGTTTTGATAAACCCCAACAAATTCACAAGAAAATCTTGCTCATCAACGCAATAGCAAAAGCCCCCTTGAACATTTTTCAAATTTTGAGCAAAAAGTATGGCTAAATCTTCGTTTTTCTCGCTCAAATTATAGATAGGTGAAAAAAAATCGGGCTTGGCAGGCTTTGCAATGGGTTTTTGCAAAGCCTTTTGAATAGCTTCTAATACTTTTTCTCGGTCTTTGTTCATTACGCAAATATAGCTGTGTAGTTCAAATCAAATTTTGAACTATACACACATTCAAATTTTTGCAAAAAATTAGCTTTTGAATTTTTCAGGTTTAGGCAAAAGTACCTTGCGAGAAAGTTTGTATTTGCCTGTTTTTTTATCAATTTCAATAAGTTTGACTAAAATCTCTTCACCTACTTCTAAAACGCCATCAATAGTTTCCAAGCGTTCCCACTTAATTTCGGAAATATGGAGAAATCCGTCTTTACCAGGTAAAAATTCAACAAATGCCCCATAAGGTTGAATAGCTTTCACTCTGCCTGTATAAACTTCTCCCACTTCGGGGATAGCTACAATCATTTTTACGCGATGTGAGGCTTTACGTAAAGACTCTTCGTTACTTGCATAAATATTCACGATGCCTACGCCGTCTTTTTCCTCCAAAAATAACGTAGCTCCTGATTCTTTCTGAATTTCTTGAACAATCTTTCCACCAGGTCCGATGACTGCTCCAATTTGGTCTCTATCAATTCGGATGACTTCAATGCGAGGAGCGTGAGGCTTCAAATTAGGACGAGGTTCAGCAATACACTGCTTCATAATTTCCAGAATATGCAAACGTCCTTTGCGAGCTTGCTCTAAGGCTTCGGCAAGCACTTCGTAGGAAAGCCCATCTACTTTGATATCCATTTGGCAAGCAGTAATGCCCTTTTCTGTACCTACTACTTTGAAGTCCATATCTCCCAGATGGTCTTCATCTCCTAAAATATCCGAAAGCACAACATATCTACCTGTTTTACTATCGGAAATCATACCCATAGCGATGCCTGCTACAGGAGCTTTAATTTGTATACCTGCATCCATAAGAGCAAGCGTACCTGCACACACAGTAGCCATAGAAGATGAACCATTAGACTCCAAAATATCCGATACAATGCGAATGACATAAGGATTTTCATCTTCGGGAGGCAAAACAGCTTTTAAGCCTCTTTGAGCCAGATTGCCGTGTCCGATTTCACGTCTGCCAGGTCCGCGATTAGGTTTAATTTCTCCTGTGGAAAAGGCGGGAAAGTTGTAATGCAAAATAAAACGTTCAAAACCTTGTTGGCTGGTGAGGTCTATTTGTTTTTCATCAAGTTTCGTTCCCAAAGTAACCGTAGTAAGCGATTGCGTTTCGCCACGCGTGAAAATAGAAGAGCCATGAGCCATAGGCAAATAATCTACTTCGCACCAAATAGGACGAATTTCATCAGGTTTTCTGCCATCAAGGCGTAATTTTTCATCAAGGGCTAAATTCCGAGCGGCAGTTTTCTGTATCTCGTGGAAATACTTATCAGCAAGATACAAATCTACGGTATGGTCTTCGGGAAGGCTATTGTAAAATTCCTCCTCAACAGCTTTGAAGGCTTTTTTACGAAGTTCTTTGCTTGCTTGAAGCAAGCGAGCTGCCGCATACATCTTGGGATAATATTCTGCAAAAAGTTTCTCACGCAGTTCAAGGTCTTGTTTGACTTCAATGGGGCGTTTTTGGGTTTTGCCTGCCTTGATTTCTAATTCTTTTTGAGCCTTGCAAAGTATTTTGATTTCTTCGTGAGCAAATTTGAGGGCTTCTAGCATTTCGGCTTCGGAAATTTCTTTCATTTCTCCTTCCACCATAACAATATCTTTTTCCGAAGCTCCCACCATAATATCCAAAGTGCTTTTTTCTAGCTCCTCAGGAGTAGGATTGATGACTAATTTACCATTGATTTTAGCCACTCTCACCTCTGCCATAGGACCATTGAAGGGAATATCAGAAACCATAATTGCTGCCGAAGCTGCTAATCCTGCCAGAGCATCAGGAATTACTTGGGGGTCATGGGAGATGAGAAATATATTGATTTGGGTTTCGTTGTAGTAGTCATCGGGAAAAAGAGGACGTAAAGCCCTATCTACCAAGCGACTTACAAGAATTTCTTGGTCTGAAAGTTTGCCTTCGCGTTTGGTGAAGCCACCAGGGATTCTGCCAGCAGCAGCAAATTTTTCTTGATAATCTACCGACAAAGGAAAAAAAGAAGGATTTTCTTCGGCTTTTTCAGCAGAAACTACGGTTGCCAAGAGCATTGTTCCTCCCATACGCACTACCACTGAGCCACAGGCTTGTTTAGCTAATTTACCTGTTTCTATGCTAATTTCTCTGCCATCGGAAAGAGTAATCTTTTGAATAATAGGTTCAGGAGTCATTTTCTTTAATTTTCAATCCAGCGTAAAACATCTATTTTTTTGCAAATATAGAAAAATTTGGTGAGTAAAAAGTAATTTTGCTTCAAAACAAGTTGTTGAAATCAAAGAATTTTTGTAGAAAAAAACTATTCAATCAAAAATAGTTTTTTGGGTGTTAAGTTGTTTTTGGGTTATTGAATGTCCTTTGGTTTGTTATTGCTATACTCAAACAAGTTGAAGTAAAGTTTGCAACAAAACCCAAGTGCTACAAGAAGAGTCAAGAAGCAATTTTCTTTTCAACTTAGCTTATTTCTTTGTAAAATAGGTCATCGTAAATGAGTTTTCCTTCAATACTCAAATTTGATGAAATTAGTTGAAAAAGAAAAAAACCTATCAAGTTCAAATCTTGATAGGTGCAAAAAATAAAGAATATGAAGGTCTTATTTTTTCTTCAAACCGAAGGCTTTACGGATGGTATCAACGTAATCTAGCTTCTCCCAAGTAAAAAATTCTACTTCTTTTTTAGTTTTTTTGCGAATTTCTTGTTTGCTATTCTTATCTTCTTTGACTTCCACATAAGAAACATCTACTTTGGCTTTGTATGGCTCACGTCCTACGTGTCCATAAGCGGCAGTAGGAGAGAAGATAGGATTTTTCAAGCCCAAACGCTCTATAATAGCTTTGGGACGCATATCAAACATTTCAGCAATTCTTTCAGCAATTTGAGCATCGGTCATTTTCACTTTGGCAGTGCCAAAGGTATTAACATTCAGCGAAACGGGTTTAGCAATGCCAATAGCATAAGCTACTTGTACCAAAACTTCGTCGGCAAGTCCTGCGGCAACAATATTTTTAGCAATATGACGAGCAGCATAAGCGGCACTTCTATCTACTTTGGAAGAATCTTTGCCTGAGAAAGCTCCTCCACCGTGAGCTCCTTTTCCGCCATAAGTATCTACAATGATTTTTCTACCTGTAAGTCCTGTATCTCCGTGAGGTCCTCCAATCACAAACTTACCCGTAGGATTGATGTGATAAATCGTTTTTTTATCTAAAAGTTCAGCAGGAATAACACGAGCAATTACGTGTTTCTTAACGTCTTCTGTAATTCTTTTAAGCATTTTAGCTTCTGTATCAAATTCATCGTGTTGCGTAGAAACTACAATGGTATGAACTCTTTTAGGCTTACCTTTTTCATCGTATTCAATAGTTACCTGCGACTTGGCATCAGGACGAAGATAAGGCATTAAGTCAAGTTCTTCTTTGCGTATGCGGGCTAATTCCTTCACAATCCTGTGCGAAAAAGCCAAAGCCATAGGCATATATTCAGGGGTTTCGTTGGTAGCATACCCAAACATCATTCCTTGGTCGCCTGCTCCTTGGTCTTTATCCAAACCTTTTCCTTCATCAACACCTTGAGCAATATCAGGAGATTGAGCATGAAGAGCTACCATTACGCCACAAGATTTAGCTTCAAACTGATATTCAGATTTGGTATAGCCAATGCGTTCAATAGTTTGACGTACTATTTCTGGAATATCTACATATGCTTGCGTAGTAACTTCACCTGCAATAACTGCTAATCCTGTGGTTACGAGGGTTTCACAAGCTACACGCGAATTAGGGTCTTGGGCAAGCATAGCATCAAGAATAGCATCAGAAATTTGGTCTGCTATTTTGTCGGGGTGTCCTTCGGATACTGATTCAGACGTGAATAAATATGCCATTGGTTTTTACAATTTTAATTTTTTCAATCTAACAATGCATTACGTACAAAATAAAATTTTGAGCGACAAATTTAAAGATTTTTTCAAATCTGCTATATTTTTTTGAAAGTTTTTGCAAAATCTACATATACGAGCTTATTTGTAAAAAATTTTTCAGCAGTTGCTCACCGCTATCACTGCTTTTTTCAGGATGAAACTGAACTGCATAGAAGTTTTTATGTTGCAAAGCCGCACTGAAAGGCAAAATATATTCGGTTTGTGCAATCGTAGCCGAGCCAAGTTCCGCATAATAGCTATGCACATAATACATATATGCCCCTGCATGTATGCCTGCAAATAATTTGGACTGCAATTTTTCAATGCTATTCCAACCCACATGAGGCACTTTGAAGCCCTTATCAGTTGGAAACTTTTTGACCTGCAAGTCAAAGATACCCAAGCAGTTGGTATTTCCTTCTTCGGAGTACTTGCAAAGCAGTTGCAAACCTAAACAAATGCCCAAAACAGGCTGAGTAAGACTACAAATTACTTTATCTAAACCTTTGTTTTTGAGATAGTTCATTGCAGAACTTGCTTCCCCTACACCAGGGAAAATAACTCTATCGGCTTTTTGTAAAATTTCGGCATCATCGGTTAAAATTCCCTCAATGCCCAAACGCCGTAAGGCAAACAAAACCGATTGCACGTTTCCTGCGTTGTATTGTAGAATAGCGATAGTCATTAAAGGATTATTTTTTCGCAAAAAACTGAAATTCAAATCAAAAAAGCAAATGCTCACCCTCTACACTGCTACTGATGGCTCAAAAACCTTGCTTCACACGGCTCTGAATGAGACTTATCATTCACGGCACGGAGCAATTGCAGAGTCTTTGCATGTATTTCTGAGAGCTGGTCTGCACGATTGGCTCAACGAAAATCCTCATCACCAAGGTACAATTTACGTTTTAGAAGTTGGCTTCGGTACAGGACTGAATGCTTTGCTCACTTTGCAAAGTGCTTTACAACAAAATTTTTCTGTGCATTACGTTGCATTAGAGACTTATCCTTTATCTTACGAGCAAATTGTGCCTTTGGGTTATGTAGAAAGCATTGATAAAGCATTGGAGCCTTATTTTGAAGCAATGCACCAAGCCGAATGGAACAAAGCAGTACATATTATTCCCAATTTTATTTTGGAGAAAAAAAGAGTTGCTTTGCAAGACTTTGAAAGCCAAGAGCTTTTTGAAGTAGTGTATTTTGATGCCTTTGCCCCTAATGTGCAACCTGAAATGTGGGAGTTAGCTCAACTCCAACGCACAACAAACGCTATGCGAAAAGGGGCTTTTTGGGTTACTTACTCTGCCAAAGGACAACTCCGCCGAGACTTGAAAGCACTGGGTTTGCAAGTAGAAAAATTACCTGGCTCGCCTGGCAAAAGAGAAATGACAAGAGCAAGGAAAATTTAGACGCACTGGAACTGAAGTCTCTTAATTTTAGATGTTCATTGCTTTTAGCATTATGATAATGCTAATGTAGGGTTATTTTTCGTCTTGTGTAGAAAACTTTTGTTGAGTTTATCATTTTGCATTTCAAAAAATTATAAGTTCCAATGTACTAACTTCAAAGTATGACTTCTATTTTACTTTTCGCCAAGTCCTTGTTTGGCATTAGTTTTTCTTGATTTCTTTACGCAACTGCTCTATTTGCTCAACTGATAAGCCTGTAAGTTCAGAAATTGTCTGATTATCTAAGCCTTTATTAACTGCTTTTGTTGCAATCTCAATAACTTTCTCCTCCACAGCTGTTTCTAAAACACTTTTCAAATCTCGGTATTG